>NZ_JAPFGX010000061.1:0-9176 GCF_059803575.1 Sphingomonas sp. URJC2 | reverse complement strand
GGGCGGGGGCGGGGGCGGCGGGGGAGGCGGCGGCGGCGGCGGCGGCGGCGGCGGCGGAGCGGCCGGTTCGCCGAAGTTGAAGGTCAGATTGGCGAGCAGCGAGTGCGACCGGAAACGACCATCGAACACGTCGCCGTTGATGCCGACCATCGACAGGCGCGAGGTGTTGAAGAAGCGATACTTCAGACCGACATCGATGTTGTCGGTGATCGGCGCGCGGACGCCGGCGATCGCCTGCCACGCAAAGCGCGTGTCGGAGTCGTCGATGAAGCTCGGCCGGTCGGAACGCAGACCATAATCGGCGCTGACGCGCGCGACACCGGCACCGCCCCCGGCATAGCCGCTCAGGCCATCTTCTTCGCCGAAGTCGAACAGACCGTTGAGCATGAAGCTGAGCGCCGAGGTCGAGCCGCCGGCATAGCCATAAAGCACGTTTGCCAGCGCAGACGTGTTGCCGACCGGCGTCGAGAAGGTGCTTTCATAGCCATCGATCGTGGCGGTCTTGTAAGCGACTTCAGCCTCAAGCCGGAACCCGCCGAAATCATAACCCACCAGGCCGCCAACGTCATAGCCATAGTCATGGTTGACATTGTTGGTGCCGCTGGCAGCGGTCGCGCCCGTGCCACGGGTGATATCGAAGTTGATGTCCTCGACGAGGAGGGCACCACCTTCAATGCCCACATACCACGACTTGTCCTTCGCCAGCGCGGGCGAGGCAATCGCCGTGGAGGCCAACGCCATCGCAATGGCAAGCTTCCGCATAGAAATCCCCTTTCTTGGTGTCACTCGGACAGCCCCAACTCACTACAGGCTGCATAGTTGCCGCGCAAGGCCGCAAATCCTGAAACTGTTGCATAAATGCCGCAACAGGGGCGGATTTCTGCGGCTTGTTCGCGTCTGGAAACGATCATATCAGGGGTTAGTCGACCAGGCCATGAGCAGCCATGCGCGCAACAATTGCGGCAATGGCAGAGCGCGCTTCGGCATCGATCACAGACCCGCCCGATGGCAGCGGCACCGCCGGCTGGCGGGGGCCAAGCAGCTGCTGCCCGGCAATGCTGAGCGAGGCAAACCGCCCCTCCCCGATCCGCCAGACGCCGCCCGCGCGCACGGCCCAGAGCTGCCGGTCGATCACCCATGCGGTCATGCCGTCGACGCCCGGCGAGAGCCGCCAGCCATTCCCGGTCCAGCAGGCGAGCGCGCCGGGCGCATCCTGCCATTCCGCGACCGGTGCCGGTCCGAGCAGCCAGCACTGGCCGGCCTGCGGGGCGGCCGGCGGCTGATCGAGCGGAGCGGTTTCGACCGCCGGATGGGCGAGCATGTCGAGCCTGACCAGCGCTTCATTGTGGGTCAGGTCCTTCTGGGCCTGCATTGCCGCGATCAGCGGCAGCCGGTGCCGCGCAGTCGTTCCATCCGTCATTGCCCATCCTCCATGGCAGCTGCCTCACGCACAATCGCGATCCGCCTTTCAGCCGGCCGCGACGCGGCAAAGCTCCCCAGCTGCACGACCCGCATCGTCACATCGGCACCGGCCAGCCGATCGCGCGCGACCTCGTCCGGGCTGTAGACATGGAACGCCCGGTCGGTCAGCCAGCTGCGCACCGGGCCGGACGCCGGTGCGATCTCGACACGATAAGCCTCGCGTTCCTCGCCAATCGGCGCATCGCTGCCATCGATCCAGCGCCCCCCTTCGCGGCTCTGCCTGATCCAGGACAGGTCGAACCCGCCATCGGCACGACGCCGGGCGTCCAGGTGCACGGGCGGCAGCGGCCGGACCGCAGCGCCGATGCCGCGCACCCGGCTCTCGGCAGGCTGCGTGTCGCCAATCCCGCTCGCCAGCACCACCATGTCCGCGCCAATCGCATCGACCGGGGGATCATGGCTCCGCAGCGCATCCGGCTCGATCAGCACGAACTGTTCCCCGGCGCGGTGGCCGGCCACCCCCGCCCCGGTGCCGCGCCGTCCCCGGATAAGCCGGGACAGCCGCCAGCGACCGTCGCCCAGCGGCAGGGCCAGGCCATATTGGATCAGCTCGTCGCCGAGCAGCGCCAGATTGGCCCCGGCCATCAGGCGGCCGTCATCGGCATCCGCCAGCATCATCCCGGCATGCGCCATTTCGATATCCACGCTGTGCCGCAGGTCGAACAGCCCCGGATCGGCCGGGCCAAGCGCCGACAGCGCAGCGCCGATCAGCGCAGGCGCGGCGGTGTCCCCGATCGGCTGCATCTCCGCCATCGGATCGCGCCCGATCAGCAGCGCAGCGCGCCGCCAACCCGGCCTCACCCCGGCGGCGGCGATCAGCAGGCGGGGGCGCGCGACCGGCGTATCGTCGAGCGGCGGCAGGTCGAGCAGATGCACGCGCGTCGGCCCGTGCACGGCATCCGGCGGCAGAGCGGGACGCCCCGGCGCAGCGGGCAGCGCGACGGCCGAGCCATTGGCGAGCGCGGTCAGGCTGAGCGCAACGCCGTCACGGTCGATCCGCCGTTCGGCCACGCGCCAGATCCTGCCATCATCGGGCGTCCGCACCAGATCGCCGGGGGCAAGCGTCAGCCGTCGCCAGCCGCAGCGCAGCGTGCGTTGATGCATCCGCGCCCGCCGGCGATCGATCGCCCGCTCCGCCAGCTGGCGCGCGGCACCGGCGTCGAGCGTGACCGGCAGGTCGATGCGCGCCTGCGCCTCCCCCGCCCCCGGCCGCCGGGCGCGCTGCACCCCGGCCTGATAGTCGCGGGCCGGATCGAGATAGCCCAGAGAGAGCACCGCCGGGCCGATGGTCGCGCCGCGCGTCTGCCGATCCTCGATCCCGATTTCCAGCGCCCCCAGGGCGACGGGCGGCCCTTCCCCGCCGATTCGCAGCCCCCGGCCGGCGGGCACCGGCAGGGCGGGCAACAGATCGGCAAATGTCTCGATGACCTGCCCCAGCGTGTCGGCGGCGACGATCATCCCGCCAACAGCATCGCCGCCCTGCGTGACGACCGCCCCCGCGCTCAGGTCCGCCAGCGCCTCGCCGGGCATGATCGGGCCGGGATCGGCCTCGACCTCGAAGGTCAGCGCGGGAATGCGGTTGCCGAACGGCGCCAGCTGCAACTGCTCGAACACCGCATAGGCGCAGCCCCGATAGGCGGGGGCCGCCGGCTCGAGTGCTGCGATCAGCGGATCGGGCGGCTGATCCTCATCCCCTTGATGCAGGCGAAAGCCGCCCAGCTCCCCCTTCCAGTCACCGGCCGCGCCGCGCAGCAGATTGCCATCCGCCCAGATGCGCCGCACGGCGCGCACCCGCCGCCCGGACAGCAGCACGGCAAAAGACGCCGCATAGCTGTAGCTGGTCGTGCTCGGCCGCCCTTTGCCGCCGCCTTGCCGGTTGCGGGTTTCGATCAGATCGGTCGACCAGATCAGCGTGCCGGCGACCCGGACCGTGCCGAACAGCCGCGGGATCAGGGCACCATAGGCCGATGTCTGGATCCGCAGATCCTGCAGGCGCGGCCCCGAAGCCCCGCGCGCCCCGAAAACACGACGGTCGACAAACTGGCCGAGCGTCGCGCCGATCGCGGCACCGACCGGGCCAAGCACCGCGCCGATCGACGTCAGAACAAGCGTCGCCATGATCCGATCACCTCCCAGGGAATGGGGCCGGGCCGTTCGACCACCCGGCCCAGCGCCGCATCGGCATGGATCAGCCCGGTCGGCGTCCAGACACCCAGATGCAGCTGGGCCGCCCCGGGCCGCATCAACACGATGTCGCCAGGCAGCAGATCATCGGCCGATGCGGGGACCAGCCCGGCCTCGGCAAGCGCGGCGGCCACCCGCGCGGGATCGCCGCCGCGCAGGGCATAGCCGCCGGGCGCGGTCCGGCCGAGCGCCAGCGCCACCAGCCCGACACAATCCACGCCATGCGCCGGATCGCGGCCGTGCAGGCGGAAACGCACACCGACAAGCGCCCGCGCCGTCGCGACGATCGCGGTCATGACGACGGATACCGCGTCAACAGATCATTGCCGGGGACATGCGGCTCGCCCCGGAAGTTGCGGACATTGCCGAACCGGGCGGCACAGGTGGCAAGCAACCGGTCGCACCCCTCGACCATCATCACCCGTTCGCCGGCAACGGGGGCAAATGCCGGCGGCGCGGCCAGAGTGACGCGCGCACCACTGCTCGCCAGCACCAGCTGGCTCAGCCCGCCATTGCGCCCGTCGAGCCAGCGCAGCCGCCCCCAGCCCCAGCCATTGGCCACCGGCTCGACGATATCGAGGTCGATGACGGGGCCATCGTTGCCGGTCACCCGGCCGATCCGCGTCCGGCCGGCCAGATCGACCTGGCACCTGCGATCCCCGAAGGTCGCGCGGCATTCGGGCGTCACCTCCTCGACGACCGGGCGGGCAAGCAGCGCCTCCGGCCCGGCCAGCTCGGCCGTGAACCGCCCCTGCGCCGCGCTGACGGGGCCGAGCCGCCCCTCGGCGATCACGACATGGCGCGCCGGGTCGGTCCAATCGGCGATGATCAGGGTGACCGCCGCCCCGTCCCAGCGCCCCGCAGCCAGATCGGCCGCGTCCAGCGCGTCGGCGGTCAGCGCGCCGCTGATCTCCATCGCGCCGTCGTCCGCCTCTCCGCCCATCACCTGCTCGACCGCAGACGGGGTCAGGCCGGGCGCGGCGCGATAGACAAAGCCGTCAATCTCCAGTTGACGATCATGGCCGGTCAGGCCGATGGCAACGCCGTCGCGCCGTTCGATGCGCCAGCACAGCGCCAGATGGACCAGCGCCGAATCCGCAAACGGGGTCATCCGCCTTCCTTCACCTCGATCAGGGGGACGCTGGGCGCCTCGCCCGCCAGAAAGGTGGCGCGGGCGATATCGAGCCGGTCCTCGGCAAAGCGCACCGGCACGTCGAAGCGGAAACCGGCGGTCACCGCCGCGCCGGCAGGCGGGGGCCGGTCGAGCGCGATCACGCCACCCGCCTCCAGCGCAAAGCCCGTCACCTCCGCGCCCGCGACCGCCACCCTGATCGTCGCGGCCACCGGGCGGGTGATGCGCCGGGTGACATCGCCATAACGCTTGATCAGCGCGAAGCGGCTGGTGCGGCCGTCACCGGTGCCGATCAGCTGGTCGCCAGGCCCCGGCACAGCATCGGCCGCGCAGGACCGGTCATCGAACGGATCGCGGAACCGGAACGCACGCGCCGGCCCGCGCCGTCCACGAAAAAACGCCACCAGATCAGCAAGATCGCTCTCGGACCTGACCCCCGGCCCGGCATCGAAGCGCAGCCGCGCCTCGGCCCATTCGGCGCTGCGCTGTTCATGGCCGCCGGCACCGCTGGCAATGGCGGTCGAGGTCATCGCGCTCATGCTCGCCTCGCGACCGATTTCCAACGGAAATGCGACATCATCGAAATCGTCCATGCGCTCCTCCTCGGGGAACCAGGTAAAGCCGTCGCGGATCACCTGCGGCAGCGCCCAGACAAATGTCTCCGCGACACCGCGCGCCATGGCGGCGCGCGCGGCCTCTGCAATCGGCGTCCATTGGGCGCGGTCCTCGGGCCGCAGCACAAAGCCGCTCAGATAATGCTGCTCTTGCAGCGGATAGCCGAGCCGCGCGCCCATCTCCGCCAGCCCCGGCGCGCTGCGCGCGGTCAGCCCGTCCGTCACCCATTCATAATCTTCGAGCTGCAGGACATCGAAGGCGGGCTTGCGCCAGCCAAGCGGGGCGAGCGCGCGCGGCAGATCGGGCGCGGCAAAGATCGTCGGCAGGTAAAGCAGGATCAGCGCCTCGGCATCGGGCACGACCGTGCGCACGGCGGCGACCAGATCGGCGGTGGACGCGGCGAGCAAAGCCCCGGCGCGGTCGAGCAGCGCGCGTTCGGCTGCCCCCATCGGCGCGCTGACATCGTCGATCACCGGCAGATCGGGGCCGAGCGCGGCGCGCGCGGCCGTGTCGTAGATATGCAGCCGCCCGTCGCGGCCGACCCACCACCATGGCTCCCCGACCTGAAAGCGCATCGCCAGGCCGGCGTCGCGCGCAATGGCGGCAAAGGCGCGGGCCACCGCCTGCAAATAGGCCATCGCCCCGGCACTGGCCGGGGACAACAGGGTGGAGGGCGGCGACCAGCCGGTCAGCGCCGGATCGCCATTGGCCGCGCGCTGTTTCCAGTCTTCCGGGCAATGGGCATCGAACAGCTCATAGCTCAATGACCAGATCAGCCCGTAATCCAGCGCCCGAGCTCGCACCGCCAGATCGCGGTGCCATGCGGTGCAGGGCGTGCACAGCGGATCGCCCGCCCCCGTCACCAGCCCGTCCGCCAGGCGGAAATAATGGCTCATCCCGACATAATGATTGATCACCCCGCGATAGCCGAGGTGCAGGATCGTGCGCAGCAGCCGGGCGGGGGTGACGTTATAGGCATCGTCATAGCCGGTCGCGATCCGCAGGCTGTGCGGCGGCACCAGCACATCGCCAATCTCCAGCACCGAAGCCGGGCCGTCGCACGCGATCCCGGTCAGCTCGACAAAGGCCTCGACGGGCGCGGGCAGCGCGCCGCCTTCGGGCGCATAGCCGGGTGGCACCAGCGAGATGAACATGCGGTCGATATCGCCGGCAAAAACCGGATCGGCTTCGCCCGGCAGCAGGAACCCGCCCGCCAGCGCCCCGAAATCGAGCGTGATCCACGCGTCCTCGGGGCTGCCTTCGGCATAATTCCACAGCCGCACATACCAGGCCCGCGCCTGCCCGGCAGCATCGCGCCCCTCGATGGTCAAGGTCGGGCCATTGACCGCATCGAGCGGCATCACCCCCGCCGACCGCCAGCGGAAGCGCAGCCGGCAGCCGCGATAATCGCGCTGCGTTTCATAAGCGAGCAGCGGATGATCGTGCCGGTCTTCGGACCACCAGATCAGCCCGGCCAGCTCGCCGCGCCCGTAAAACACCGCATCGACGCGCAGCGCATCGGGACCGGTCGTCACCACCGACGCCATCATCGGGCGCGGGAAATCGACCGTCCAATATTGGGGGTCAAAGCGTTTGATGAAGCCGGTTTCCTGCACGCTGCGGTGCCGGGCGAGCCAATGTCCCATGATGTCCTCCCTGCCCGGTGCCGTCAGCGGCTCAGGCGAGCGCGCGGCGGACCTCGCGCGCGATCTGGCGGCCGGACCGCGCCAGCGCCTGCGCCGCATCGGTGCCGCCGGGCGCATTGACGGTGATCGCGATCCGCACGTCGCGCCCCGCCGAACCACCGGGCGCGATGCCGGGCGCGATCCGGCCCGACATGGTCGGCACGAACAGCTCCGGTCCCCGCTCGCCGACCAGATAGGCCTGGCCGGGGGCGACCGGCCCGCCCGTCGCGCGGCCGGGCAGCCCGCCGATCAGGCCGGTGAGCAGACCGCCAATCCCCCCGCTTCTGCCCGCCCCGGACATCCCCCCGCCAATGCCGGCGAGGATCGCCCCGATGCCCGATGTGACGGCGGACGCGGCGATCTCGCCCAGCGCCTGCAGCGCCACCCGCTTCAGATCCTCAAACCCCAGCCGGCCGGTGCGGACCGCGCGCGCCAGCACCGTCTCCAGCCCGCGCCCGGCACGCGCCACGCCGTCGCCGAACGGCCCTTCAAGCTGGACGCGCATCGCCTCCAGATCGCGGGCAAAACCGGCGGTGTCGGCGCGCACGCCGATCACCAGCCGTTCGATTTCCTCATCCATCGGGATACATCTCCTTCAGCCGGGTCAGCAGCGTCGCATCGGCCGGCTGCTCCACCGCCGGGGCAAGGCCGGTGACGGCGAGCGCCAGATCGGCGGGTGTCGCGGTCCAGAACTCGTCGGGCCGCCAGCCGAGCATCGCCCCGGCCATCCCGGCCAGCCGCGCGGCGGTGGCGGCAAACCCGCCCTCGACCATGGTCAGCGCCCTTCGAGAATCTGGCGCAGCAGCACCGCCAGCGCCGGCGTCGCGGCGGCCAGCCCCGCCGCCGCCACCGCCTCGCCCAGCGCCTCGCGGCTCAGCTCGGCCGGCCGGTCGCGCAGACAGTGCCAGAACAGCGCGGTCATCTCGTGCAGGGTCAGCTGGCCACCCGCCGCCCGCTCGACCAGCGCGAACAGCGACCCCAATTCCGCCTCGGCGGCCACCAGTGCGGCAAAGCTCGGCCGCAGCACCAGATCGGCCGCGCCGACGCGCAGGCTCGCCTCGCCGCGCACAGGGTTGGCCGCACTCACAGCGCCGCCACCGCGCCCGAGCTTTCAAGCGCGAGGGTGTAGCTGCGCTCGCCGTTGAAATCGCCGGCATAATCGAGCCGCGCGACCAGGAACCGGCCCTGCATCCGTTCCCCGCCCTCAAAGCTCAGTTCATAATCGGCCAGCGTGCCGGACAGGGCATGCGCCTTCAGCCGCGCCTCGGCGGCCGAACCGGTGAACACCCCCGCGCCCGACACGGACACCGACCGCACCCCCGCCCCCGACAGCAATTCGCGCCAACCGCCCGAGCCCTTGTTGGTCACGACCACCGCCTCGCCATTGATGCTCAGCTGGGTCGTGCGCAGCCCGGCCATGGTCTGGTAGGCGGGCGGTGCCGCGCCATCGCTGATCTTGAGCAGAAAGGCGCTCCCGCGTTCAATCGGCATTGCTGTCTCTCCCTTGTTCGCTGTCCGCCGCCGCCCCGCCATCGGCCAGCATCCGCAGCCGGTGCTCGACCAGCCCGGCCCAGCCGCGCGGCTCGCGCAGCATCCGCACACGGATCATCTGCGCCCCGCCCAGCATCCAGCCGGGCAGGTGGCGCGGCAGCCGCGCCAGCGCGGCATCGACCGCATCGACCAGATCGCTGACCCGCGCCGGATCATCGCCTTCGTCCCGCACCCACAGGCCAAGGCGCAGTTCGCGCCCGGCCGCGTCCTTCACCGACCAGTCGGCCCATTGCAGCGGCTCGACCTCGATCCAGGGCGGCGTCGCGCGCAGCGGCGGGCCGAGGAACACGCCATTGGCGCGCGCCGCGATCACCGGATCGTCGGCAAGCGCGGCGATGATCGCCGCCGCCAGCATCGGGGTCGTCATCGGATCAACCTCCCGAGAATGCGCAGGGCGGGATCGGTCAGCAGGCGGCGGCGCAGCCCGCGCCCGCTGATCCGCACCCCGGCAGATGTGCGCACGGCGCGGACGCCGGCCCGGCCAAGCGCCTCGGCCAGCCGGTCGGCGGCACGCGCGGTTCGCAGCC
>NZ_JAPFGX010000060.1:0-10323 GCF_059803575.1 Sphingomonas sp. URJC2 | reverse complement strand
CTTGCTGCCGGTCACCCCGCGAATGCGGTCGGCGAGCTGATGCCGTGGACCGCCGTGGCCTGAGCACACCGCTTACGGAGCAGATCGAGCGCTTGCGACCGTACTTCCCCAAGAGCTACGGCATGCCTCGGTTTGATGGCCGGCGGGTGCTGAGTGTCGTTGCCCCCTAAATGGCTGACAGGGCCCCGCCGCTTTTGCGGAGGCTGCGCCGGTCATCCACCGGACCTGGCATTTCAGGCATCAGGATGGACGGCTGTCGGTGCTCGGGGCATTTCCGTCGGCTGAGCGGTATGAGTTTTCTGCGGCCGGGTTGCGTTCGAGCATGACGCCGACGCGCCGGCAGCCGAACCGGCAGCGCTGAGCGGCGGTCTCGCGCGTCTCCACGCGGATCTGGTCATGGTCTGGCGGACGTTCTCGCCTGACCGTCTTGGGGGCGACGCCAACCAGCTCGCAGGCGCCGCGCCTCCGATACCTCCAAGCCGCCAAACTTGGCCTTCAGCTTGTAGAAGGCGGCAAGGCTCAATCCATGCTTACGGCAAACCTTGGCAGTCAGCAGCACAGCCCCCTGCTCCTTGCTCATGCCGATGATCTGCTCTTTCGCTCGCAGCAGGCTTTACATCATCTCGAGGGAGCCCACGGGGAGGGGCGATGGCGACTTGGAAGGCGCTGTCGCTTCACACATTGAGGACCAAGGGCGGACAAGTGCTTCTCATCATTGTTTCGTCGCAAGGGGGATGACGAATAGGATGCACAATCCGGCATCGAGCCATTCGGTCCGGTAGCTGCCATTCATTTGCCGCACTGACGCGTCGATCAGGCGCTGGCCGAAACCGCCATTGGCGTCCGCCACCCGCTCGCCAACGGGGATACAGCAAGTCTCGCTCCACCGCAGCTCGACACAGGATGGCGAAACACTGTCATCCTTTGCGTTCCACTCGATGCCGAGGCGGCCGTCGGTGTGCGCAAGGCACCCATGTTTGAGAGCGTTGGTGGCCAGTTCGTAAGCGATGAGCGCCAACGGCGTCACGATATGCTGCGGAATCATCACGTCGGGGCCAATGAGCCGGATCTGGTCGCCGTTCGCCTGCCCGAATGGGCGCATGACTGCCGCAAGCATTTCCCGCAAACTGACCGGGTCCGTCGCTTCGGCACCCAAGCCGATCGAGTGAGCGGCGGCCAGTGCATCAATCCGCTCAACAGCCTGCCTGGCGAATGCTGCAACCCCCGGCTCGTGCCAGGCGGTCAAGCGGATCATCCCTTGCGTCACGGCAAAGAGGTTCTTGACCCGGTGACTGAGTTCCCGGTTCAGCAGGCCGAGGCGTTCCTCATATTCCTTGCGCTCGGATATGTCGCGCACAGTCCCCAGGAAGACCGCCGGATATTGTTCGTTGCGTTCTACAACACCGGTAATTGCGATCCAGCGCGCTGGTCCATCATCGCCGGCAAGACGAAACTCGAGCGAGGGCCGCGCATCCGGTGCCAGATCGAGCAGGAGAGCCCGAGACTCCTCCCATTTTGGTCTCTCATCGGCATGAAATGCATCGGAGAGTTCGCCGAGCGAGGGGTGATTGTCACGCAGGCCCATGACTTCGGCCGTCATGTCGTCGCAGACGAACCGGCCCTGGTCGGGATAGTATTCGAAGGTTCCAACCATGCCTGCACGCATCGCGCGCAACCTGCGTTCCTCACTTTCGAGGAGCGCGGCTTCGGCACGTCGCCGGTCCGTGACATCGGTTGATATCGAGCCCGTGCCAAACAGGGTGCCGCTGGTGTCCCGCAGAGGGAATTTGACCGAGATCGCATGGATTGTCTCGCCATCGGGGCGGACGGCCTGCTCTTCAAACTCGATTGCCATGCCGCTTTCGGCAACACGTCGATCATTGGAGCTGTATGGCTCGCCTTCGCCAAAGCGGTCGCGGTCGGTGCGGCCATAAAGGCTGGTCTCGGTTTCGCCGAACGCCGAGAGATAGAACCGGTTGGCGAGGATGTAACGACCCTCGAGATCCTTGGCGAAGATATAGCTCGCGGAATTGTCGAGAAAAGATTTGAGCAGGGCATCGGTGTGTTCTCCCTGCTGGCGGTCTTCGACCTGGCGGGTAATGTCGAACACGACACCGAAGAACCGGGTGACCTCTCCCTTGTCGTCACGGAAGCAGCGGCCGCGCGCTGTGACCCAGCGTCTGGCTCCGTTCGGCGCCTGCACCCGGTAATCCTGCAGGTAATCGTCGCTGCCTTGCAATGCCGAGGCGATCGCCGCCTCGACCCGCTGCCGGTCTTCCGGGAGGATCGCCTCGACAAACCGCGCGAGCGGCAGGCCCTGCGCCTCTTCTAGAGGCACTCCGAACAGGGCCGCGCACCGGTCATTGGCGGTTACCCTGTCTGCTGCAACATCCCAGGACCATGAGCCGACTCCTCCGGCAAGCTCGAGAGCGAACTCCAGTTCTGCCGTGCGCTTGGCCAGGGTCTCGGCCGCTTCGACCTCCTGGGTGATATCATGGGCATGGCTGACGACGCCTCCCAGCCGTCCGTTGCGGTCGCGCCATGGCTGAAGGGTCTGCCGATACCAGCGCGAATGCGGCTTGCCATTCTCGTCGGTCAGGCACCTGCGGACATTGGATAATGTACACGTCTCTCCGGTGGAGAAGACGCGATCAAAGCAGTCGGACATCTGGCCGGCCAGTTCCGGCCATGCCTTGGCGACGGGCGTTCCGGACGCACCCGGCCGGCCAAATGCGGCATTATGGGCATCGTTGGCGAAAATGCAGCGGTGATCTGCACCCTCGAACACCGCGATCGGCGATGTCGATGCAAGGAGCAGGGATGCAAGGTCGAGGAACGCAGGCAATGCGTGCTCCTCGCTCGTCATAGCCTCGCTGGCTGCCATGTGTGACTGGCCGTCCATCTATGCCTCGCGAAACCAGGAAGGCGAGTTGCCCAGCGGTAGTCTAGCTGGTTCAGGAGAAAATAACGATAGGCTTTGTGCAGAATCTCCGCCGGGGAAGGGGGAGCGAGATTCTGTCGTCCGGAACCAGACAGAGTTCTGGAAGATGGTGAGAAAAGCATTCGCCGTTTCAAGGTCAATATGTTGAAGAGCGCGGTCATATGGTCCATGTCCGCAACGTATGAATAATTACCCGGACAACACCTCCCGGGGAGCTTCGCTGCAGTCCGGTTAATGCGTTGACTTCGCACATTCGTCCCATGAAGGGGGGCTTGGGTGCAGCGCGAATGAGCGAAGCCGAAAGCTCCGGCCACCGGGTTGCGCAGGCAATCCGATGGGGCATCCGCATTGGCCGTTCACGACCGTAGCCAGCCGGTGAAATCAATGTCCGGTTCCGCCTCATCTCGCCCCGCTGCTTTCGGGACCCTGACGCGAAGCCCAGCGAATTCTGCCGCCACCGAGCCCGCTGACACTTTGGCTGTCCGGGAGTATCGCACGCAGGACAATCATATCGTGATGTCGTTGCGCGAGGTCTTTGGCCTGACCCAGCAGGAATCGCGGGTCGCAGTGCTCTCAGGCAGTGGGATGAACGCGCGCGAGATCGCCCATGAAATGGGCATTTCCTACGAGACGGTCCGTTCGCACCTCAAAGCCGTGTTCCCGAATGTGGGCGTCAACCGACAGGCGGAGGTATCGTTGATCATCGCCCGCATCGACGGCGAATGATCGGACAAGCGTAGCCACGAACGAAGGGGACGGATGCTGATTTGCCTCCGTCCCCATCAGGCTTAGACCATTGCAGCGGTTGGGCTGCTTAGCTGGCCGACTTTGCCCGACCAGCCTTGGCGGTGCGCTGAGCCGCGCGTGCTGCGCGTCCTTTGGAGCCGAGACCGATCTTGAGCGCCAGGTCACGGCGCTGCTTGGCGTAGTTTTCCGCCACCATCGGATAATCGGGCTTCAGCTTGAACCGCTCGCGATACTGCTCGGGAGTGAGGCCGTGACGGGATAGGTGCCGCTTCAGCGACTTGTACGGTTTGCCGTCAATGAGCGAGATGATGAAGTCTTTCGAAGCCAGGGACTTACGCACCGACACTGCGGGCTCGACGCCCGGTTCGGCGACGGTGTTTTCAGGCGCCTCCGGGGCAGCCGACATGCCTGTGAGCGTCGCATGCATCTTGTTCAGGAAGGCCGGCACGTCCTCGGCACTTGCCCGGTTATTGGGGTTATTCAACCACGCAATCGTAAGCTCGGTCGCCAGTTCGATAACGCTCGGCGACAAATCAGTGTTGGTCATATTCCCTCCATAATGGATGAGTTCTGTCGCACGCTGTCATGAGCGTCAATATCGGAATAACCTAAATGGGCGATATCACGGCTCACTGGATAGATGCGGGACCGTCTTTCCGGGTCATGACGAAGGCGCCACGTCTTGGTTGGCTTGGACGAACGGGTTCGGGTGAAATGACGCTGCAACGGGACCAAAGAGGAGCAGCGGTCACAGATTGACAGCCGACTGAGTTGCGCGCTCGGAGATACGCCAAGACTAAGGAGCTTACCGGCTGGGAGAAGCATGGCAGCAAGTGCGCCCAAGGCAGCGGATTGGCCCCGGCTAAAGCGCTCACCACAGGCCCATATTTAACATAACGACTATTATCGGGTTCTCACATGCATAAAGGGAAGCCCTTCGATTCCTAATGCACGCAACCCGAAATGCGCTATGGCAACGCCGCAGCCGAGCACTTGACCACCTCTGGCATAGCCAGTTCGGCCTCGGGGTCGACTGCATCACGGAAATCGACACCCTTAACCTATGTCGTCAAAACTCAGTTGCCGCGATCGAGAATTTCTTGGCTCAGGCAGCAGTCAAAGCACGTGATCGAGGTCTCCAGACAGCGGTTGCGCCAGGCGACTGATTACCAACCTTAGCGATGCCTTTTTGAAGGAGGTTTAGCGCCTTAGCGCCTTGTTGATACTGCCACCCAAAAGTTGCAGCCTGTGCTCCACCCACATTGGCCCGTGTTATCCGATGTTCGCCAAGATCGTGCGACGCTTGGTACCGCAACCGTGGTCCCCGCCCCGCTGTTGCCGAACGGCAACACGGAGCCTTTATTTCAGCGGGTTGTAAATTTCTCGACCCCTGAAGTGAATATCGGTTTTTAAGGGAGGCCACATGTCCGTTTTCGCTCGTTCGTTCCCCTTGGCTGATCTTGCCAGGTGGGAATGCCAACATCCTGGTAATGTTGTTCGGTCCTTATTTGCACGGTGGGCGTTTTCGGGCGTGGAAGCGACAAGCGCTGCACCGCTGCGACTTGGAGTGCGCGACGGCTACGTCAATTTCTATGTAAAGGGTCAGTCCGTAGCCAAATTGACATGTGGTCGAGACGGTCCGAAACTCGAAGTGCATCAAGCCTATGCCTCGGGCCTGCAACGCGGTTCTGTACGTGACGGCGCGAACATGGAGCAGGACTATTTGCCATTTGACGCCAACGCCCTCGCCGATCCAGCTAACTCCTCCCTGATAAATCGCTGGATCAAAACGGCTGAAACTTACGCCTCCGCCGAGAAGTGCTTTGTTGATGATCTCGTTTCGGCCAACCCGGGCATCATTGATCTCGAAATGGCGCTACCCGCGAGCGATACGCGTGACAGCGCGCGGGTAGCGCCTCGTATGGATATTGTGATTGCACAGATCCTCGATGGGACTCCTGCGATTGCATTTTGGGAAGCCAAATGTGCAAACAATCCTGAATTGCGGTCGAGCAAAGAGTATGAACTTCATGAAAATGGGTTTTCTGGTCCTAGGGTTCTCAATCAGGTTCGAAAATATGTCGATTGGATGGCAGGTGGCGACCGCACTCAGCAAGTGATTGATGCTTACAAGGCCACGGCTGCCCTCTTACTCGGATTCCAAGACTTGTTTGGCGCGGACGATCATAAAGGGCTCGATTGTATCTCTATCTGGAATTCTCTTGTAGAGACCAAGAATACGCCCATAGTCGTGCAGCCGGGCGTCGTTATCGGAAATTACTGGCCGAAGGGCAGCAATGAGCCGATAAAGAGTCACCGAATGCAACAAGCAGCTGCTAGTTTTGCTCGGAATGGTCATCTCGAAAAGCTTCAACGCAACGGTATCACGGTCTTTGAGACGAGTTCGACGGGGGCGATTCTGCCCATCCTCCCACTTGTGACGGTAGCGCAATGACCCTGACAATCACCGTTCATCGCGGCACACAAACAATTGGCGGTTCGTGCATTGAGATCACCAGTCGGGACGGAGAACGTCTGATTTTGGATGCTGGCCGCCCCCTTGATGCGCCACGCGAAGCGACCGGACTTCTGCCCGATACACTCGATGTCAATCGACCGGCGACGGTGATTTTTAGCCATGGGCATATGGACCATTGGGGATTGATTGGTGAGATACCCTCGGATTGGCCCATTTGGGCAGGGGAAAAGGCGGCCGAGATGATGCGGCTATCATCGGAATTGTTCGGTGGCAGCATCACGCGACCGATCCTTACTTGGCACAGCCGCACCAAGCCCTTTTCGGTAGGCAGCTTCGAGATCACGCCTTTCTTGACGGACCATTCGGCACCTGACGCCTATATGCTCTAGTTGAGTCCCATGGACGGCGCATATTCTATACGGGAGATTTTCGTGCGCATGGGCG
This sequence comes from Sphingomonas sp. URJC2, assembly GCF_059803575.1. Taxonomy (NCBI): domain Bacteria; kingdom Pseudomonadati; phylum Pseudomonadota; class Alphaproteobacteria; order Sphingomonadales; family Sphingomonadaceae; genus Sphingomonas; species Sphingomonas sp. URJC2. Next base: position 3,712 of record NZ_JAPFGX010000060.1, on the reverse strand, counting down.
CAAGGCGAGTTTGGTCGAGCGACTGATTAGTTCACCGCCCAAGCAGATCGACGTGCTTCTGATGGAGGGCACGAACCTTGGCACCAATAAACCGGTCATCACTGAGAGCGAATTGGAAGATGCCTTCGTCGCTCTCGCCAGGGAGACGCCCCGACATGTATTTGTGCAATGGTCGGCTCAAAACCTTGACCGGACTGTAACCCTGTTTCGCGCTGCGAAACGCACCGGGCGCAAACTGGTCGTTGACCTCTACGGTGCCGACGTGCTTCGACGTCTTGCCGGAGGCACCCGCATCCCTAGGCCGGGGCCGGATTTTCCTGAACTTGAAGTAATAATCACGCCTGGCGGAAAGCGTCTCTATGCGCGGCAGGGACGGGAAAGTTTCGTTACCGAAATGGCGACAAGCCGGTTTGCGACCTCACGAAAGCGCCTGGCTGATGGTCGGGCAATCATCATGCTTCGCGATTCAATGGCGCAGGATTTTGAAGTGGGTGGCCTCGGCTTTACGCCTGACGATGCCTACGCCTTTTCAAATTGGAGCGGCTACCTTGACCCGGAAGACACCAGGTCCGCGTGGGCGCGCGCGCAAGCCGCTGGTGCAAAAGCATTGAAATTGCACACGTCCGGGCACGCCAGCCCTGCCGACCTGACCCGCTTCGCAGCTGCAATTGCACCCAAGGCATTGGTGCCGGTTCATGGGGTTGCGTGGGACAATCCAGCGATTCCGCTTCCGCCAGTCTGCCGGATATCGGACGGTGAACCTTGGAATATTCCTTAAGGCAGAAACTATAGTTTTATCAACGAAGGATCTTCGATGGCGGATCAGCCGGTGGCCTATCGGTGCTGGGCATCGTCTCATGTCGGGTTGGTTCGCGCTGAAAATGAGGACGCTTTCGCTGTGTCTGCCTGCCCAGAGCCAAGCAATCAGTGGGAGGGAGTTTTTTCTACCCATAATGGCTGGGCGATAATCGCGGACGGCATGGGCGGGCACGCTGCCGGGCAAGTCGCAAGCCGCCTTGCAGTCGAATGCCTGCGGGACGTCGCTGACATGCTTAGCGATGAAGAAGGTATCGAGAGCGCATTGACACTGGTCCAAGGCGCAATTTTCTCCGCCATGCACGAACACGTTGCCCTGTCGGGGATGGGTACCACAGTCGCCGGGGTCATTCTCAGTGCAGATTGTGCACTATGTTTCAACCTGGGAGATAGCCGAATATACCACATGGGATCGCAGCTAAGTCTCATAAGCGAAGACCATGTGATCGATGGCCATGTGCTTACTCGGTGCATAGGGGGCACGAATGGCCTTGACCATCCCGAGCCGTTTTTTATGCGCGTCTTGTGGAAGAAGGGGCAGCGCCTACTTCTCTGTACTGACGGATTGACTGACATGCTGGACGATACGGAGATTGACGCTATCCTCGATCGAGAATGGCACTCACCTGCAGAAGCACTGGTGACTGCCGCACTGGATGCCGGAGGGAAAGATAATGTCACAGTGATCGTTCTTGAGCGCCGGATCTGAGATATTCACTCATCTCCAATTCGAACGCCCGCTTGCCCTCGCGCTGCCACAGCACCCGTGCCTGTTCGCGTTGTTTGCCACGCAGCTTCCCACGGCGTGGCGTGCTCCTCAGGTCACAGCTCACGCAATGAGCTGTTTTGGTATGACAAGCGCTGTTACCGGTCCCGAAGCCGGGTCGAAATTTGTGTTCGGCCGCCTCAAAGAGTGGCAGCGTGTCACCGCCTGCTAAGCCCGCTGCCCTGCAGCGTTCCTTGCTGCCGTCGATCTCGCAATCATCATCTTCTGGCTATGATCAACGAGTGCTGACCCTAGCGCGACGGCGAAGCCGTCGGGAAAGCCAAGCGGCGAGCGAGAGCCTCAATCTCGTCGCGCCAGGCCAGCTTGTCGAGCCAAGTCTGGCGAATTGACGATGCACCATAGATGGCACCAGCCAACTGCCCGGCAATTGCGGCAGTGGTGTCGGCGTCGTCCCCGAGATTGGCAGCCAACAGCACTGCGTCGTCGAAGCTCGTCGTGTTTGCCACAGACCAGATCGCCGCTTCGAGGCTGTGCGCCACGAATCCGCTGCTCGCAATCTGATCGCGTGCTTTCCCGCGCCAGCTACCGGCCATGATTGGACCGATCTCAGGTCCATATTTGCCTGAGGCAGCCGCTAGCGCATCCTCAAGGCCGGCGCCAAGGATAGCCGCGCGCAAGACCAGTGCATACGCTTCACAGGCCTCGAGGCACGCATCTGCAGCGTGCGTGGTCATGCTCTGTTGGCGGGCTACTCGCGTTACGACAGCGGGATCTTGCCGGGTTCCCCAAATCGCAACAGGCGCAAGCCTCATGAGGGAGCCGTTTCCTGCTGAATACGGATCGGTCGAGCCAGCAATCGGGTCGCCAGTTTCCTCGAAGCGGGCAAGGGCCTCGCGGGTTGCGATCCCGATATCGAAACAACTGCCCGTGGGACTGAACGCGCCGTTCCTCCACCAATCGACAAAGCGCCGTTGTGCTTCTCCCGACTCAAAAACCGAGCCCTTGGCCGCGCTGGCGAGCAGAGCTTCTCCCAGCGCCAAGGCCATGGAGGTGTCATCGGTCCAGGTCCCAGCATCCAAGCCGAATGGCCCTCCCCCGACCATGTCCGTGATGTGGGCATAGCTGTCGCGCGCCTTGAACTCGAGCGTCGTCCCCACAGCATCTCCGACCGCCATTCCGACCAAACAGCCATAGGACCGATCATAGATACGCTCGATCTCTCGCAGATGATCTTCCTGAGCCTTCGTCTCAATTGCGCCAGGCCTGACGCGGCGGACGTGATCGATTGCACTGCTAGCGTCAGCAAGGCCAAGTTCGATTAGCAGCCTCGCTGCCACAGTACCGGCCCGGCCGAGCCCGCCGCGGCAGTGGACGAAAATGCCATTCCCGTTGATGAGCGAGCCGCGCAGCCGAGCTCCGGCCGTCCGCCATCTTTGCTCGAAATCTTCGCCCGGAGCCGTAACGTCTGGGATCGGCAGATGAAGCCATTCCATCCCTCGCGCAACAACCGCAGCTTCTAGATGCGCGACTCCCAGCAGACCAATCTCGTGCTTTTCAATCAAAGAGACGACGGCAGCAGCCCCCCACCCACGCACCGCGTCTAGATCGGTCGCAAGATCACGCTTCCAGGTAAAGCCAGCGAGCGCAGGCCCTTGCTTTCCGGGACAGAAGGATATGCCGATGCGGCCTGATGCGGCCGGAAGTGTAGGAATCCGGATCGGATCAGTGGCGCTTGTTCGAAGACTTCTGCTCATCGCGCTTTGATATGACCCATGTAAGACATTATCGGTCGTATATACCTAACGCACCTTACAGGTATTGGTGGCGCAGGGGCAAAGCCCGACTTTCATCAGGCTGTTGCCTTATTGGGTTTAGGTTGGCCCGCCTTCCCAGACGGAGAGACTCGGATTTGCAGATGCCCGGTCTCGGTTCTGCGAGATTCAAAGCTGCCCGCCTTCTCGACCAGGTCGCTCAGCTTGCTTTCACCATAGGTTCGGGGGTCAAAGTCTGAAGCGAGCGCTGCAAGGCGTTGGCCCACCCGCCCAAGAGGTACCCAGCCCCCTTCATCATCGAGCTGTGAGATGGCAGTGCGGGCTCTGTTGCAAACATGGGGCACGGCCGCGCGGCGTCACCCAGTTGGGGGATTAGGCAGCATTGGCGAAATGCTTA
>NZ_JAPFGX010000005.1:0-113935 GCF_059803575.1 Sphingomonas sp. URJC2 | reverse complement strand
GGGCGGGCTGGCCGGGCGCTCGGGCGCGGCAGGCCGCTCGCGGCGTTCCGGGGCCGGTGCGCGGGGCGCGGGTACGGCTTTGGCCTCTGCCGGCTTGCGACCGCCGCGCCGCGTGCGGGCGGGGCGCGCGGCGGTGGGTCCGGCATCGTCTGCGCCAGCATCGTCTTCGCGCGCCGGGGCAGCGGCGGCGCCCCCGGCCTTGATCCGCGCAATCTTGTGGCCGGTCAGCTTTTCGATGTTGGCGACCGCTTCGCCATCCTCGGCGGTGACGAGGGTGAAGGCCTTGCCGGTCGCGCCGGCGCGGCCGGTGCGGCCGATCCGGTGCACATAGTCATCGGCGTGCCAGGGCACGTCGAAGTTGAACACATGGCTGACGCCCTTGATGTCCAGCCCGCGCGCGGCGACGTCGGAGGCGACGAGGATGTTGATCTCCCCGGCCTTGAACCGGTCAAGCTCGCGCAGCCGTTCGGGCTGTTCCATGTCGCCATGGATCTGGCCGACGGCAAAGCCATAGCGCTTCAGGCTGGTCGCCAGTTCGCGCACCGTCGTCTTGCGGTTGGCAAAGATGATCGCGGTGTTGAGATCATCGGCGCGCAGCAGGCGGCGCAGCGTCTCGCGCTTGTCGCGGCTGGCGGTTTCGACCAGCTGCTGTTCGATCAGCGCATTGGCGCTGGCCGGGCGCGCGACCTCGATCGATTTGGGGTTGGTGAGGAATTTGTCCGCCAGCTTCTTGATCGGCGGCGGCATGGTGGCCGAAAACAGCAATGTCTGGCGCGTCTTGGGCAGCTTGGAACAGATTTCCTCGATATCGGGGACGAACCCCATGTCGAGCATCCGGTCCGCCTCGTCGATCACCAGCAGCTCGCAGCCCGTCAACAGGATGTTGCCGCGCTGGAACAGGTCCATCAGCCGGCCGGGCGTCGCGATCAGCACGTCGACGCCTTTTTCCAGCGCCTTTTGCTGATCGCCCATCGACACGCCGCCGATCAGCAGCGCCATAGAGAGCTTGTGATATTTGCCGTATTTGTCGAAGTTTTCGGCGACCTGCGCGGCCAGTTCGCGCGTCGGCTCGAGGATCAGCGAGCGCGGCATCCGCGCGCGGCTGCGGCCCTGCGCCAGCACGTCGATCATCGGCAGCACGAAGCTTGCCGTCTTGCCCGTTCCGGTCTGCGCGATGCCGATCAGGTCGCGCCCCATCAGCACCGAAGGAATGGCCTGGCGCTGGATCGGCGTCGGATCGTTGTAACCGGAATCGCCGACGGCTTTCAAAAGCTCGTCGGACAGGCCGAGATCGGCAAAGCTCATCGAATTCCCGAGGATAGGATGGCGGCTGTTTCCGCCTGATCCTGTGGCCCGCGCATGGGCAAAAGCCGGGCGAATGTCAAGATTTTCACGGGCCGGCGGGGGCAAAGGCCCGCGTTCAGCGCCGCCGCCGGTCGCGCTTGTCGGGGACGAGCCGGCGGAACCGGTCGATCTCGCACGACCCGCCGGCGCGGGTGCGGATCGAGTCGCGGTCCTCGCAGATCCGCCCGTCCCGTCCCGGGCGCACATAAAAGCCCGAATAATAATTGAGCGACGGGCAGGCACTGCTCAGCCGCGCGCGCAGCCGCGTGCCGCCATTCAGCAGCAGATCGACCCCGTCCGGCCCCACCTGCGCCCCGGCCAGCGCGCTGGCGTCGATGCATTCGGGACCATCCTTTTCGCGGTAGCGCATCCGCCGTTCGGGCGGTTCGGGGCGGGTGGGAACCCGGATGATCACCCGCTGCTGGATGTTCAACTGCGCGATCTGCACGCCCCCGGCGGACGGCACGGCCAAAGCGGCGGCCGGCCCGCTGACGCCCAGCAGTGCCGCGACCATCGCGCCGTTTTTCATCGCAAATGCCCCATGACCGGTGCGCGTGGCCCAGCCGAGTTTAACACCGGCTGAACTGCGACGGCGCACGACCGCGATCCGCCTGTGCGAACGCCGCCGGTTTTCGTGGCTGCGGCTTTGCCGTATCAGGGCTGGCGTGTCTGTTCTGGTGAACCCCGCCGGCCTTGCGCCGTCCATCGCGCCCGGCCCGATCCCGGCCGCTTTCCTCGACGCCGCCGCCCGGCTGCTCGGGCCTGACGGGCTGACCGCCGATCCCGAACGCATCGCGCCCTGGCTCACCGACTGGCGCGGCCGCTATCACGGGCGGGCGGACTGGCTGGCCAGCCCCGCGTCGACCGAACAGGTTGCGGCATTGATCGCACTGTGCGCGGCGCACCGGGTGTCGGTGGTGCCGCAGGGTGGCAACACCTCGATGGTCGGTGGCGCGACGCCGCCTGCCGACGGCTCGGCGCTGCTGTTGTCGCTGCGGCGCATGAACCGCATCCGCGCGCTCGATGCCGATGCCGGCACGGCGGTTGCCGAGGCAGGCGTCGTGCTCGAGGCGCTGCACGATGCAGCCGGGGCGGCGGGCTGGCGGTTTCCCTTGTCGCTCGGGGCGAAGGGATCGGCGACGATCGGCGGGCTGTGCGCCACCAATGCCGGCGGCACCCAGGTGCTGTGCTTCGGCACCATGGGGGCGCTGGTGCTGGGGCTGGAGGCGGTGCTGCCCGACGGATCGGTGCTTCACGGCCTGACGCCGCTGCGCAAGGACAATCGCGGCCCGGATCTGCGCCAGCTGCTGATCGGGGCCGAAGGCACGCTTGGCATCATCACGGCGGCGACGCTCAGGCTGGTGCCCCGGCCGGCGGCGACCGTCACTGCCTGGACGGGGCTTGCCAGCCCGCAGGACGCGCTCGCGCTGCTCCGCCGGCTGGAAGGGGCGGGGCTGGCGGTTGAAAGCTTTGAGGTCATCCCGGCCGGGTCGCTGGCGCTCGTGCTCGATTATCTGCCCGGCGCGCGTGCGCCGCTTGCCGGCGATCATCGCTGGCACGCGCTGATCGAGGCGACGGGGGATGCGGGCGTGGGCGCGGCGCTGGAGGCGGCGCTGGCGTCGGCGCTTGGCGACGGGCTGATCGGCGATGCCGTGCCGGCCGCGACCAGCGCGCAGGCGGCGGCATTCTGGCGCATCCGCGAATCGGTGTCGGCGGCGGAAAAAGCCGCAGGCCCCGCGGTGCAGCATGACATTTCGGTGCCGGTCGCGGCGATGCCCGATTTCATGATCGATGCGGCGGCGGCGGCGGAGCGGGCCTTTCCCGGCACCCATGCCAGCGGCTTTGGCCATCTGGGCGACGGTAATGTGCATTTCCATGTCCGCGCGCCCGCCGGTGCGCCGGCCGACTGGATCACGCGGCAGGGGCCGGCAATCAGCGATTTCGTCTATGATCTGGTGACGGCGGCGGGCGGGTCGATTTCGGCCGAGCACGGCATCGGCCAGATGAAGCGCGACGTGTTTGCGCGGCTGGGCGATCCCGTGCGGCTGGCGATGCTGCGCGCGGTCAAGCAGGCGCTCGACCCGCTGGGGCTGATGAACCCCGGCAAGCTGGTGCCGCTTGCGTCACCGCCCGCCGCGCCATAAGCAGGCGACCATCATTTTCACTGTCTTTCGACCACCGGAGTTTCTGACATGGCGACCGCGCCGCAGCCCATGGGCCTGCCGATCCTGTACAACGACCTTGTTCCGCTGTCGTCCAACGAGCATGCCGACTGGAAGACCCAGACGCTGACCGGCGCGCCGTTCCTCAAGAACGTCCACGCGATCCCGGTGACGATCGACGAGTTCGTGCTCGTGCAGCGCCACTATCCGATCATCTTCGCCGACGCCGAAAATCCGGTGCCGCTGGCGCTGATGGGCCTGAATGAAGGCGTGAACGTGTTTCTGGACGATGCCGGCGTGTTCAATCCGCCGGTCTATGTCCCGGCCTATATCCGCCGCTATCCGTTCATGCTCGCCCAGCTCGGCCCCAATCAGGGCGAACTGTCGCTGTGCTTCGATCCGACCGCGGGGCTGGTGAAGCCCGATGGCGACGGCGTCGTCCTGTTCGAAAACGGTCAGCCGACCGAGGGGACGCGCGCGATCCTGCAGTTCTGCGAGCAGTTCGAAACCTCGGCACAGCGCACCGGCGCGTTCATCAAGGAACTGCGCGAGATGGACCTGCTGATGGACGGCGAAGTGACGATCACGCCGGGTGAAAACGGCGCGGCACCCAGCGTCTATCGCGGGTTCAAGATGGTCAACGAGGAAAAGCTGCGCGACCTGCGCGGCGATCAGTTGCGCAAGATGAACCAGAATGGCATCCTGCCGCTGATCATGGCGCACCTGTTCTCGCTCGATCTGATGCGTGACATTTATGCCCGGCAGGCTGCGCGCGGGCTGCTGCCCGTTCAGGCCGCTGCCTGATGGCAACGCCCCTCGATGCCGCCGGCCTTGGCCCCGATGCTTCGGGGCAGGCCCGCTATTCGAGGGGCGCCATGGCCTTTCACTGGCTGATCGCCGCGCTCATCATCCTCAACATCATCGGCGCGGTCGCGACCGAGGATATGGAAGGGCCGGTGCGCGGGCTGGCCATGGGCATGCACAAGGCGGCCGGCATGACCGTGCTGGTGCTGAGCGTGCTGCGTCTCGGCTGGCGGCTCGGCCACCGGCCGCCGCCTTTGCCCGCCGCGATCGGCCGGATGACGGCGCTCGCCGCGCACGCGGTGCACGGCCTTTTCTATCTGCTGATGTTCGCGCTGCCGGTGTCCGGCTGGCTGATGATTTCCGCTGCCAGCCCGCGCCGGCCGTTCAGCTGGTTCGGGCTGTTCGATCTGCCCTATCTGCCGGTCGAAGGCGACAAGGCGCTGCAGGTGGTCGCGCATGATGCGCATGAAATCCTGTTCTACCTGATCCTTGCCCTGCTGGCGCTGCATGTCGGGGGCGCGGTGCGCCATCATTTCGCGCATGGCCGGACCTTCCTGTTCCGCATGATGCCGGGGCATCGCAGCAGCGGCGTCTGAGGCCGGCGTCCGAAACGGACCTTAATCTCCGACCTTCCCGCTTCAGCATCTTGCCCGTCGCAACCCTGACGGGCAGTCAAAGTCTGCTTGGGAAATCTTGCCTGCCCGATCCGCAAAACCCCTAGCTTGAAGCTTGGCGCGGATTTCCTATCTTCACTTTAGCGCGCGGGAGTTCCCCCCCTTTTCTCCCCGCGTTGATCGCGCCTTCGGGCGTGTTCCTCCCTGAACCTTGGCCGCTCCGCGCATCGCGCGGGGCGGCTTTTTTATTTGCGCCACACCGTTATCATCCGCCTGCGGGAGCTGGGTGGCCGGATTTCGGATCGGCCCGCGACCGTCAGAGCATTTCTGTTGTCGAGGACCTGCCAGACATGATGACCCCGCCGCCGCTGCGCCCCGGCATGTTGCCGCCCAGCCCCGATCCGCTGCCGATGCCGGATCTGAAGGACGGTGAGTGGGTCTGGTATCAACCGCCGGTGCGGCCCGAAATGGGGGAAAGCGGCTATTGGGCATTCAAGGATCCGCACACATCGTCGTCCGCCGATACGCTGTGGGTCAATAGATCCGACTTTCCGGGGGTGGGGCCTTCGCGGGAGGAGTTTTACGACAACCGCGTGTTGCCGCATTTTCTGTCGACGCGGCCGGCGCCGAAGCGGATGGGCGAATATTATCGCGGGCTGAGCCATATGGTGTCGGAGCGCGTCGTCAACATCTTCCGCGATTTTGACCCTGACGGCTTCAAGTCGATCGAGATCAACATGGAGTTCAAGGACGGCTTGCGTCCGGAGCAGCGTTATTACTGGATCTATGTCACGCGACAGGTCAGCGCGATAGACTACCCCAATTCGAGAATATATTATAAAAAGACAGAAGGGTATCCAAGCCGTCCTGCGGGATGCAGCTTCACAAGGCTTCTGCCCGAGGCCTATCAATTTCCGTATTTTTGCAACTTTCCGAGACCGGGCGGGCGGTTGATATTTGTCTGTGATGAAATGAAAAAGCGTTTCATCAAAGACAAAATCCGTTACGTCAAGCTCGTCGATATTTCAAATCCGATCACGAGCTTGTGATTGATCTTTGACCGATGCCCGGACGTGTTTGCGGCCAGATGGCGATAGCGTCCGGGCGGCGATTGTCGCCGGAGCAGCCGGATTTCGGTGCGTGCTCCGACCGTCAGAGCATTTCTGTTGTCGAGGACCTGCCAGACATGATGACCCCGCCGCCGCTGCGCCCCGGCATGTTGCCGCCCAGCCCCGATCCGCTGCCGATGCCGGATCTGAAGGACGGTGAGTGGGTCTGGTATCAACCGCCGGTGCGGCCCGAAATGGGGGAAAGCGGCTATTGGGCATTCAAGGATCCGCACACATCGTCGTCCGCCGATACGCTGTGGGTCAATAGATCCGACTTTCCGGGGGTGGGGCCTTCGCGGGAGGAGTTTTACGACAACCGCGTGTTGCCGCATTTTCTGTCGACGCGGCCGGCGCCGAAGCGGATGGGCGAATATTATCGCGGGCTGAGCCATATGGTGTCGGAGCGCGTCGTCAATATCTTCCGCGATTTTGATCCTGACGGCTTCAAGTCGATCGAGATCAACATGGAGTTCAAGGACGGCTCGCGTCCGGAGCAGCGTTATTATTGGATCTATGTCACGCGACAGGTCAGCGCGATAGACTATCCGAACTCCGAAATAAAGTATCACAAGTCAGCAGGATATCCAAGCGGCCCCGTCGGATACGGTTCTATCAGACTGCTTCCCGAGGCCTATCAATTTCCGTATTTTTGCAGCTATCCAAGTCCGGGCGAGCGGCTGATATTTGTCTGTGACGAAATGAAAAAGCGTTTCATCAAAGACAAAATCCGTCACGTCAAGCTCGTCGATATTTCAAGCCCTATCGCGAGCTTGTGATTGATCTTTGACCGCTGCCCGGACGTGTTTGCGGCCAGACGGCGATGGCGAATTGGCGGCGATTGTCAGCGGAGCAGGGGCAGGATCGGCGCGCGCCCCGGCTGAAAACCCCTTATTCGGCGGCGACGGCGAAGGGCGCGCGGGGAATGGCGGCGTCCAGCCCGGCGATCATGTCGCGGACAAAATCCTGCACGCGCGCCAGGCCTGCCGGGTCGCAGCGGTCGAGCGCTGGGTCGAGATACAGGCTCCGGTCCAGCTCGATCTGCAGCGCATGCACGCCCCGGCGCGGGTCGGCATGGCGTTCGATCACATGGCCGCCGGCATAGGGATGGTTTTCGCGCCAGGACAGGCCGGCGCGTGCGGCGGCTGCGATCACCGGGGCCACAAAGGCGCGGTGACAGGTGGCACCGTGGCGCGTGCCGATCACCAGCCGCGGCGGCTCTGCCCCGGCCAGTGGCGGCATCGAATGCAGATCGACCAGCACCGCACAGCCATTGCGGGCGCGGGCGCGGGCGATCAGCGCGGCCAGCGCGGCATGATAGGGGCGGTGATCCTCGGCGATCCGCCGGGCGATGTCGGCGGCGCTCAGCCGCCCCGCCCACAGTTCGCCCAGCCCATGCAGCCGGCGCGGCACCAGCCCCAGCCCGCTGCGCACCTTGGGCGACAGGGTGAAACCGCCCGCAAGGCCCGAACCGCTGGCCCGGTTCGGGTCGGGCGCGATCATCTCCGGGTCGATCTCGGTCTCGGCGCGGTTGAGGTCGATCCACAGCCGGGGGCGGCGGGCGATGAGCATTGGCACGTCCGTCACCGCCTGCGCCACTTCGTCGATCCGCCGGTCTTCGAGCGCGGCCAGCTTTTCGGGCGGCGGGCGCAGCATCGCCAGCATGGCCGGCGGATAGTCGCGCCCGGCATGGGGCACCGACATCACGACCGCGCCGCCCGCATCGGCGGCCAGCAGGTCGAAGCTGGCCGGGGGCGGGGGCTGCGACATGCCCCGGTGCTAGAGGCTCGCTGCCCGACCCGCAAGCCGCGGAAAGCTGCACGCCCGGGCCGAACGCGGCGATGCGGAACGGCTGGAAAAAATTAAGCTCTTCGCGCATAATCGGTTTGCACGGCGCGGCCCGGATCGGGGGGCGGCCCGGCGGGGATGCCAATGATCAGAATCTTGCTGGCCGAAGATGACGAGGCGATGCGCCAATATCTGCACCGCGCGCTCGAACGGGCCGGCTATGCGGTGACGGCGGTCGATCGCGGCACGGCGGCGCTGCCGCTGCTTGAAAATGACCGGTTCGACCTGCTTCTGACCGACATCGTGATGCCGGAAATGGACGGGATCGAACTGGCCCAGCGTGCCGCCGCGCTCGCGCCCGACATGCGGGTGATGTTCATCACCGGATTCGCGGCGGTGACGCTCAAGGCCGGCAAGGCGGTGCCGCAGGCCAAGGTGCTGTCCAAGCCCTTCCATCTGCGCGACCTGGTGCTGGAGGTCGACCGGATGTTCGAGATCGGCAGCGCCAGCGGGCTCAGCTGAAAAAAAAAGCCGCACCGGAGGGTGCAAAGCCGCTTGCGCCGGTGCGCGGGCTTGGCTAATGGCTGCCCTCCCTTGGGGGCGCGTAGCTCAGTGGTAGAGCACTGTGTTGACATCGCAGGGGTCGCAAGTTCAATCCTTGCCGCGCCCACCATTTGAAAACCCCGCCCGCCGGACCGGCTGGCGGGGTTTTTCATGTCCGGTCGCGGTGACGCGGGGATGCGCCTTTCCTTTGCCGGCCGGCCGCGCCAGAACGCGCCCGGCACCCCTTCAGCCTGCACAGAGAGGAGCTTCATGCCCCAGCCGCTGTCCGCCCCGGCCACACTTGACGAGGCGCTAGCCCATGGCCTGGCCGAGCTGAGGCGCGGCGTTGCCGACCGGCGGCATGGCCTGCGCACCGTCAATGTCGCCAGCATCGGCACCGATGGCGGCCCCGATGTGCGCACGATGGTGCTGCGCGCGGTCGATCCGGCGGCGCGGACGCTGCGGCTGCACAGCGATGCGCGCAGCGGCAAGATCGCGCAGATCGCGCGCGATTCCCGGGTGATGGTGCATGGCTATGACGCGCGCGCGCGGTTGCAGCTGCGGCTTCGGGGGCATGCGGTGATCGACCGCGCGGGTGCGGTGGCCGATGCGGCATGGGCGGCGTCGCAGCCCATGGCCCGGCTCTGCTACGCCCCCGATATCGTGCCCGGATCGCCGATCCCCGCCGCGCCGCTGACGCCCGCGACCGAGGAAGCCGGCGCGCGCGCGCATTTCGCGGTGATCCTGGTCCGCTTCGATATGCTGGAATGGCTGTGGCTGGCCGCCGACGGCCATAGGCGGGCGCGGTTCGTGTGGGATCAGGGCGGCGATGGCGCTGCGCCCGATCAGGCGATGTGGCTCGCGCCCTAGAGCATTTGCAAGCCGGGTTGGATCATCCGGCGACTCGGAAAATGCGCCAAATCAAAGGCCTGGAGCGGCCGATTCGATACAATCGGATCGGAAACCGCACTAGCGCGGCTGGGGCGCGCAACTCATTCAGACCAAAGCTGCGCGCACCGACAATCGGGCAGTACAGGGTCTGGCGATCTTGTCAGGGAAATGGTGGAGCCGAGGGGGATCGAACCCCTGACCTTCGCAATGCCATTGCGACGCTCTCCCAGCTGAGCTACGGCCCCACATTTTTCAAGGCTGCCGGTCCGGGACCGGTGGCCCGCCGGGCTGGTCCCCGGCGTTTGAGAGCGCCGCCCTTAGACCGGGCGGCGCCCCCTTTGCAATCCGATTCTTCAAAAAAATGTCGTCGATGTGCGGATCAGTTTTCGTCGCCATCATCGCCGGTGTCGACGCCGAGATCGTCGTCGCCGCCCAGATCGACATCCTCGTCCGGCGACACTTCGCCGTCGTCAATGTCCAGATCCTCGTCGCCGACGAGCACCGCGTCATCGCCCTTGGCTTCTTCCTTCTTGGGCGCGTCGAACGGCAGCGGCTGCTTGGACTTCAGCACCGGTTCCGGCTCCCAGGCATAGCCGCAGTTGATGCAGGTGACGGGATCGTCCTTGCCGAGATCGTAGAACCGGGTCGCGCATTTCGGGCAGCTGCGCTTGCTGCCCCATTCAGGCTTCACCATCTGTGGCCGTGCCTCCGAAACCAAAGAAAAAGGGGCGGCGCATCGTGGTGATGCCCCGCCGGACGGGCCGCGCCTTGCCATAGTGCAGCCGCGCTGTCAAAAACTGCCGCCGTCCGGTGCCGCCCTCTGGCCCGCCGGGAGCAGATCAGGGACAATGACCGTGCAATCGATGAGTTTTGCGGCCGCGCCGCCACTGAGCGGGATCGTGCGCGTCCCCGGCGACAAGTCGATCAGCCACCGTGCCCTGATGCTCTCCGCGCTGGCGGTCGGCACCAGCCGCATCACCGGCCTGCTGGAGGGTGAGGATGTGCTGGCGACGGCGGCGGCGATGCGCGCGATGGGCGCGGGGATCGCCCGCGCGCCCGACGGGCTGTGGACGGTCGACGGGGTCGGCGTGGGCGGGCTGTTGCAGCCCGAAGCCGCGCTCGACATGGGCAATTCGGGCACATCGACGCGGCTGCTGATGGGGCTGGTCGCCAGCCATCCGGTCGCCGCCACCTTTACCGGCGATGCCTCGCTCAGCCGCCGGCCGATGGAACGGGTGATCGCGCCGCTCAGCCAGATGGGGGCGGAGATCACAGCGACGCCCGGCGGCCGCCTGCCGCTGATGGTGCGCGGGGCCTGCCCGGCGGTGCCGATCCGCTACCGGCTGCCGGTCGCCTCGGCGCAGGTGAAATCCGCGCTGCTGCTGGCCGGGCTCAACGCGCCGGGCATCACCCATGTCGAAGAGCCGGTGCCGACCCGCGACCATAGCGAGCGGATGCTCAAGGGCTTTGGCGCCGATCTGACCGTCGAGACCGAAGGCGGCGTGCGCCATATCCGGCTGCGCGGCGAGGCGGAACTGTCGCCCCAGACCATCGAGGTGCCGGGCGATCCGTCTTCGGCCGCCTTCCCGGTCGTCGCCGCGCTGATCGTGCCGGGGTCGTCGATCCGGGTGAACAATGTGGGGATCAACCCGACCCGGTCCGGCCTTTACGAGGTGTTGCGGATGATGGGCGCGGACCTTGATTTCGCCGATCAGCGCGTCGTCGGCGGCGAGCCGGTTGCCGATATCGTCGTCCGCCACAGCGCGCTCACCGGCATCGAGGTGCCGCCCGAAATCGCCCCGGCAATGATCGATGAATATCCGGTGCTTGCCATCGCCGCCGCCATGGCCGCCGGGCGCACGGTGATGCGCGGGATCGAGGAGCTGCGCGTCAAGGAATCGGACCGGATCGCGGCGATGGTCGCGGGCCTGCGCGCGATCGGCGTTGCGGTCGAGGAGCTGCCCGACGGGATGATCGTCGACGGGCGGGGCGGCGATCTGCTGCCCGGCGGGGCGACGATCGCGTCGCTGCTCGACCACCGGATCGCGATGAGCTTTGCCGTGGCGGGCCTCGCATCGCGCGCGCCGGTCACCATCGACGACATGTCGCCGGTTGCGACCAGCTTTCCCGATTTCGTGGCGCTGCTTGACCGGCTGGGCGCGGGGCAGGCGCGGTGATCGGCGCGCTGCTCGCCACGGCGTTGCAGGCCGCAACCCCCGCGATGGCGGCCAACCCGGCCAATTTCATGCTGGGTGGCGATGGCAAGCCGGTGGTGATCGATCCGGCCTGCATGGTCGCCAGCGAAGCGCTGCTGGCATCGCGCCCCGGCTGTGCCGAACGGCTGGCGCGCGGTGAAACCGGGGTGGCGCTGCAACTGGCGGCCCAGCTTGCCGCCGGCCCGCCCAGCGGAGCGCCGCGCGCGCTGGCGATCCTCGAGCGGGCGATTGCCGCCGAGGATCATCCGGCGGCGCATTATCTGCTCGGCGCTCTGCTCGGGAATGCCGAGCGGCTGCCCCCCGATTATGCGCGCGCCCGGCGGCATCTGCAGATCGCGGCCGATCGCGGCAATGTCGCGGCCGCCGATCTGCTCGGCACGTTGCTGATCGATGGCAAGGGCGGCCCGCGGGATGCGGCAGGTGGACTTGCGTTGCTCGACCGGGCGGCAAAGGCCGGTTTTCCCGGCTCGTCGGTCAAGCTTGCCTTGACGCTGTTGCAGGGGCGGCGGGTGCCGCGCGATGTTGCGCGGGGGCTGGCGGTGCTCGATGCGGCCCAGGCGGCGGGCGACCGGCAGGCGCAGATGCTGCGGGTGATGGCGACCAGCACCAAGGTGCATAATGTCCAGCTGTTGCCCGCCCCCGATCCGGCTCAGGTGCGCGCGCAGAATTATTCGGTGATCGACAATCCGCGCATTCCCCCGGCCTTCGGCTTCGATGTGGAGATGCAGCGGCTGCACGATCTGCCGTTCAGCGATCAGGCGGTGCTTGACGATCTGGCGCGCCGCGCGCCGACCGGGCCGACGCCGCTGCTGTATGAGCTGGCGCGCCGTCAATCCGGCATTGACGCTGAACGGGCGCTCGCCACTTATATGCTGGCCAAGCTGCGCATGACCTATGACGCTGCGCGCTGCGTCGATCCGGCTGCGGACGAGGCGCTGACCGCCTGGGACCGGCTGGTCGGCAGCGACATGGCCTTTTTGACCCGCTGGCGCGGCGATGCCCGCTACCGCGCTGCAATCGACGCCGCGCTGGCGCAGGAGGCTGCACTGCCGGGCGATGCCGAGCCCTGGTGGGTGTGCCGCGCCGGGATGGCCGCGATGACCGCCGCGATGGGCGGCAATGCCGGGCCGCTGCGCCTGCACCCGCGCGAGCGCTGGCCGGCGCTGCGCGATGCCGCGCGGGCGGCGCTGCGCGCGCTTGCCGTCAACGGCACAGATCCGGCTGCATCCGCGCCGGCCAGCAAGGATTCGCAATGATCATCGCTGTCGACGGACCGGC
Source organism: Sphingomonas sp. URJC2 (assembly GCF_059803575.1). Classification (NCBI taxonomy): domain Bacteria; kingdom Pseudomonadati; phylum Pseudomonadota; class Alphaproteobacteria; order Sphingomonadales; family Sphingomonadaceae; genus Sphingomonas; species Sphingomonas sp. URJC2. Next base: position 101,189 of record NZ_JAPFGX010000005.1, on the reverse strand, counting down.
GGCCAGCGGCAAGGGCACCATCGCCCGCGCGCTCGCCCGCCATTATGGCCTGCCGCATCTCGATACCGGGCTGCTTTACCGCGCGGTCGGGCAGGCGGTGCTTGATGCCGGGGGTGATCCGGCCGATCCCGATCAGGCGCTGGGCGGCTGCGGCTTTGACGATGCGCTGCTCGCCGATCCCCGGCTGAAGCTCGATGCCGCGGCGGTGGCGGCATCGCAGGTGTCCGCTCATCCGGCGGTGCGGGCGGCCTTGCTCCAGCGTCAACGCGACTTTGCCGCACGCCCGGGCGGGGCGGTGCTTGACGGGCGCGACATCGGCACGGTGGTCGCGCCCGACGCCGATGCCAAGCTGTTCGTCCGCGCGACATCGGCGATTCGCGCCCGCCGCCGGCATGACGAGCTGGCGGCCGCGGGATCGCGGCTGAGCTATGATCGGGTGCTCGCCGACATCAAGGCGCGCGACCTGCGCGATTCGACGCGCGCGACCGCGCCGCTGCGCCAGGCCGAGGATGCCGTGCTGCTCGACACCAGCTACATGTCGGTCGAGGCGGCGGTCAGCCACGCGATCGAGATCGTCGAACGCCAGCGCGCCGCACGCCGGGCCGCCGCCGGGGGCTGAACGGCGGCCAAGCAAAAGGGGCTTCGGATCGCTCCGAAGCCCCCCATCACAAAATGACGTCCAGATCAGCTCAACGGATACCGAAGATGGTACCAACCAGCGTCCAGAAGCCACGGCCCTGCTGGGCAGTCTTCTTAGCCATAATCGTTCCCCTTATCGACACGGGCGCAGAACATGATTCTTTGCCCAGAAATCAGGGTTAACGAGGCGTTTACGAAATGACAACCCGCAGCTTTTGCGTGGTGGTATCGGCCGAAAGCATTGCCGACAGCTGGGTGCAGGGCAGCGGTTTGCCGATCAGATAGCCCTGCGCGATGTCGCAGCCGAGCTCGCGCAGCAGCCGCATCACCGCTTCGTTTTCGACCCCTTCGGCCACGACGCGGCGGCCGAGATTATGCGCCATTTCGAGCGTGGAGCGGACGAGGATCAGATTCTGGGCATTGCGGTCGAGATCGCTGATGAACGTGCGGTCGATCTTGACTTCCTGCGAGGGCAGGCGGCTCAGATATTCAAGCGTCGCATTGCCGGTGCCATAATCGTCGATCGAAATCTGGACGCCGGTCGCGGCCAGTTTTTCCATCATCGCGATCTTGGCGGGCGTCGACAGCAGCTCCCCGGTCTCGGTGATCTCCAGCGTCAGCTTGGCACGGGGCACGTCGTAGCGCGCGAGCAGGGTTTCGACCCGCTGGACGAGATCGGCATCGTCGAGCATCTGCGACGACAGATTGACCGCCATGCCAATGTCATGGCCGGCCGCGCGCAGCCCGGCGAGATCGCGGAGCGCGGTTTCGAGCACGAAATAGGTCAGCTGGCCGATGCGGTTGTGCGCCTCCGCAGCGGCAACGAACTGTTCCGGGCTGATCGCGCCGGCGGTCGGGTGCAGCCAGCGCACCAGCGCCTCGGCCCCGACAATGTCGCGCGTCGCCATATCGACCTTGGGCTGATAGGCGACCCACACTTCGCCGCTGTCGATCGCCTGGCCCAGCCGGCTCATCAGCGACAGCTGCCATGCCGCCTGGTGCAGGCGCTGCGGGTCGTAGAGCTTCCAGACGTCATTGCCGCGCGCGGCTTCTTCGGCCGACAGGATCGCGCTGCCGATGCGGCTGCTGAGCGGGCGTTCGGGATCGGCGTCGACGCCGAAGGACAGCAGCAGGTCGACCTCCCGGTCGCCGATGCGGATCGACTGGGCGGTCAGCTTGTGCAGCCCGGTCAGATGGTTGGCGAGTTCCTGGCCCATGGGCTGGGGGGTGAACCAGAGCAGCGCATCATCGCCGTGATAGATTTCGCTCGCATCCCCCGACACGCCGATGCGGCGGCGGATTTCGGCATAGATTTCGCGCTCGACCTTCACTTCGAACGAGGCTGCGATTTCCGAATGGTTGCGCAGCTTGGCGGCAACTAGCGTGCCCGGATTGCGTTCATGATCCTCTTCGAGCGCGACCAGATTGGGCAGGCCCGAGGCCGGGTGGTGACGGCGCGTTTCGCGCTGCCGGCGCAGCATCGCCGAGCGATAGGCAACCGTCAAGAACAGGAGTGCCGCCGGTACGATATCAACCTCAATCAGCTGATAATCGAGATAGACGGGCAGGAACCCCAACGCGATCACTGCGATTATCACCGTCGTGCTGCGAACTGCCCGGTTGGACGTGCAAAGGCATATGATGGCCAGAACGGTCGCAAGTACGAACGGAGGGAACCACCGCCACCTGCTCGGTATGCCCCGCTTGAGTGTTTCGGCGCCGACGACGTGAAAATAGACCCCGGGCTTGATCCCCTGCGAAAGAATATTGTGAACGTCCCGGAATGAAGGGGCCGTCCAGCCGATCACGACGTCCTTCCCGCGGATCTGTTCGGGCCTCACTCGTTTTTTCAGAATGTCGACGAAGCTGACCGTAGGGATCGTGTCCATCTGAATGGACCAGTCGGGGCGGTAAAAACCGGGTTCAGGAGGGCTTACCCCCGCAAGGCTAGCAGAAAGCGAGGGAACCATCCGGCCCTCAAAGCTGTCGCCGAGGCTGAGTTGCGCAGACAAAGAAAACGGGGTCGGCAAGCCGGTGAGCGACCGATAGCCGGTTGCATCGCGGAACAAGCGCATCGGAATGGTGACTTCCTTGTCCTGTCCCTCAAGCCAGGGCGTGGCTGCGCCCAGAAAGACCCGGCCACGGTGACGCCTGAGCGTGGCGGCAAACGCGCGGTCAGCCTCAACGGTCGTGCTATCCGCGTAGATGCGGTCGAAAAATACGCGCTTCGCGCCCATCGCGAACAGATTTTCGATCACCTGCGCATCGACCCTGCGATCAAAGCCGAATCCGCCCATGTCCGCGCCGGTGCGCTCATCGACGCCGACGACGACGATCGATCCGCTGGCCGGCTGGCGGCGGATATAGTCGCGCCCGGCCTTGATCACGTCCTCAAGCGGCTCGCCAAACTCGATCGCGCCGCAGATCAGGCTGATGATGAACGCCCACAGAAAGATGCGCAGCCGCGGATTGGGCTTGGCGGGCGTGCGGGCGGTGCTTTTGCTCATGCCCGTGCGCGCCCCGAGCGCCGGTTGGCGGGGGCAGGGGCAGCCGGTGCCGTGCCGACGGACAAGGCCGCGGCAGCGATGGGCGGGCGTGACATGGCGGGCAGCGATAACGCAAAGTCGTTAATCATGACTTATCCGCCTGAAATGACGGCATCTGCCGTTTCTGGCTGCCGGCCAGCGCCCGGTGCGCTTGCCGGGCGCGGGCTTTCGGGCTATGGGCGGCAGGTCTGACGGCTGACCGTGGACGGAATGGGAAGGCGCGGCGGGATTCCGGCGCGCCCTTTGGCGTTGAGCATCGGCGGTGGCCCGGGATCGGGCATCTCTCCGGTCCGCGCCGCGTTCCGGCCCTGCGCTCTGCTCGCCGGATGCACGTCCGGCACGGGGCCGGGCGGGCGGATTGGCCTTGGCCCGGCCTCAAGCCGGGCTAGACCGCCGGAGACAACCGGCTGGCCAGCAACGACAGTTGAGGAAGACCTAGCTCTATGGCCACGGCCGCATTCCCCTCGCGCGATGATTTTGCCGCGCTGCTCAACGAAACGCTTGGCGACAATGAAGGCTTTGAAGGCCGCGTCGTCAAGGGCACCGTCACCGCGATCGAAAACGACATGGCGGTGATCGATGTCGGCCTGAAGTCCGAAGGCCGCGTGCCGCTGCGCGAATTCGCCGCGCCGGGCCAGAAGGCCGATCTGAAGGTCGGTGACGAAGTCGAAGTGTTCGTCGACCGCGTCGAGAACATCCATGGCGAAGCGATGCTGTCGCGCGACCGCGCGCGCCGCGAAGCCGCATGGGACAAGCTCGAGCATGAATTCGCCGCCGGCAACCGCGTCGACGGCGTGATCTTCGGCCGCGTCAAGGGCGGCTTTACCGTCGATCTGGGCGGTGCCGTGGCCTTCCTGCCGGGCAGCCAGGTCGATATCCGTCCGGTCCGCGACGTGCAGCCGCTGATGGATATTCCGCAGCCCTTCCAGATCCTGAAGATGGACCGTCGCCGCGGCAACATCGTCGTGTCGCGCCGCGCCGTGCTCGAAGAAACCCGCGCCGAACAGCGCACCGGCCTGATCCAGTCGCTGGCCGAAGGTCAGGTGATCGACGGCGTTGTCAAGAACATCACCGATTATGGTGCGTTCGTCGATCTGGGCGGCATTGACGGCCTGCTCCACGTCACCGACCTCAGCTACAAGCGGGTCAACCACCCGTCGGAAGTGCTGAACATCGGCGACACCGTCCGCGTGCAGATCATCCGCATCAACCGCGAGACGCAGCGCATCTCGCTGGGCATGAAGCAGCTGGAAAGCGATCCGTGGGAAGGCGCTGCCGCCAAGTATCCGGTCGGCGCGAAGCTGTCGGGCCGCGTGACCAACATCACCGAATATGGCGCGTTCGTCGAACTGGAAGCGGGCATCGAAGGCCTGGTCCATGTCTCGGAAATGAGCTGGACCAAGAAGAACGTCCATCCGGGCAAGATCGTGTCGACCAGCCAGGAAGTCGATGTGATGATCCTGGAAGTCGATCAGGACAAGCGCCGCATCTCGCTGGGCCTCAAGCAGGCCCAGGCCAATCCGTGGGAAAAGTTCGCCGAAGAACATCCCGTCGGCTCGGTGGTCGAAGGCGAAGTCAAGAACGCGACCGAGTTCGGCCTGTTCATCGGTCTCGACAACGATGTCGACGGCATGGTCCATATGTCGGACATCGCCTGGGGCATTTCGGGCGAGGACGCGCTCAACCTGCACCGCAAGGGCGAAATGGTGAAGGCGATCGTGCTCGACGTCGATGTCGAGAAGGAGCGCATCTCGCTCGGCATGAAGCAGCTTGAGCGTGGCGCTCCGGCGGCTGGCGGCGTCAGCGACGGTTCGCGCCTGCACAAGAACGAGATCGTCACCGTGACCGTTCTCGAAGTGCGCGACGGCGGCCTCGAAGTGCAGGCCGGCGAAGACGGCGCGACCGGCTTCATCAAGCGGTCGGACCTTGGCCGCGACCGCGACGAGCAGCGCCCCGAGCGCTTCCAGGTCGGCCAGAAGTTCGACGCGATGGTCACCGGCTTCGATCGTTCGAAGAAGCCGACCTTCTCGGTCAAGGCGATGCAGATCGCCGAAGAGAAGCAGGCCGTTGCCCAATATGGTTCGTCCGATTCGGGTGCATCGCTTGGCGACATTCTGGGCGAAGCGCTGAAGGCGCGCGAAGGCAAGTAAGCCTCTCCCGCTTTTTCACTGCTAAGTATCTGATCCGCCGGCCCAATCGGGCCGGCGGACTTTTTTGTGCCTGCCCTCGCGCTGCCGGCAGGGCTTTGATATAACTCATGTTCCGAGTGGCGTAGCGGGCGGATGTTGACACCGTGATCAGGGGGGATCGCGGCGGCGACAGACCGGGCGGCGGCCATCCGGCCGTGTCGCATCATCGAACAAGGCGGGGGATGAAGCGCTTATGATCCGATCGGAGCTGGTCCAGCTGATCGCCAAGGACAATCCGGGGCTGTCGGCCAAGGAAATCGAACGGATCGTCAGCATCTTCTTTGACGAGATCAGCGACCGTCTGGCCCAGGGCGGCCGTGTCGAGCTGCGCGGCTTCGGAGCCTTTTCCACCCGCGCGCGCGACGCCCGTGTCGGCCGCAACCCGCGCACCGGCGACACCGTCGCCGTCGACGCCAAGCGCGTCCCCTATTTCAAACCCGGCAAGGAAATGCGCCTGCGCCTCAACATGTAAGGCGTGATCGTGGGCAGGCCGGCGCACTTGACCGCCAGCCCCGGTCCATCCCACAAGCCGATCGCCGCCGGGCGGACGTGGCGAAATCGGTAGACGCAGCGGACTTAAAAGCCGCTGATTCTGCAATCAGTTCAATGTCATTTCCGACATGTTCCTTGTTTGTACCCTGACATGAACTCAAGGGCTTAGAGGCAATGTCTGAACGCGCGCAGGGTGGCTGGCAGGTCAATCCGGCGCTGTCCGGCATGGGCGATGTTCGCCATCCGTTCTATATCCGCAGCGGATGCGAATCGAGCATGACGAACTGGTGTTCCGTGCCCTGGCGGCGCTGACCGATGCGGCCGAGCGGTGCGGCGACGCGCCGCTCGCGGCGACCGGCGAGCTGCGCTTTGCGCTGCTGATCGCATGGGCGGCGGGCAGGGGGCCGCGCGATCCGTTTGATGAGTTCTGGCGCGCGGTGCGCGATCCGGTGCGCCATGCGCCGCACCCTTCCGCCGCGCGGACCCACCGTCAGCTCTATGCCCGGCGCGCGCTGGAGGCGATCAAGATTGCGCTCGGCGTGCCCCCGCTGCCCGAGGTCGAACAGGCGATCAGGCGAGGCGCGCGCGGCGACCGGCAAGCTCTGGCGGCCTATGCTGCCGCGATTGATCGCTGGCGCGCGGAGCGCCGGCCGGGCCGGAACTGATCCGATATGGTCGCAAATCGGGACGCGGCTTGTTTGTTAACCCTCTCGACAAACGGTTAACAGCCGTTAACCCTCCGTGCGTCAAAGGGGAGTTTGATATGATCAAGGGGTTGATCGCGGCGGTGGCCGCGCTTGCGGCGATGCCGGCTCAGGCTGCGGACATCGATCCGGACAGCTTTGGCGTTTATACCAACAGCATCACGCGCGAAGGCGCGGCGGGCACTTGGGCCGGAACGTGGTGGTGGATGACCTTCAACTTCAACCGCCTGCCCGCAGTCGACCGCGCCGCTGACTTCACCATCAACGACGCGACAGCCTCGCTCGGCGGGAGCCTGTCAGCGGGCAACCCGATCACGCTGGAATACAACGCCGCGCTGGACCGGCTCACGATGTTCGGGGCCAATGGCGGGCAGAATGTCGTCAACACCACGAACGACTTTTTCGCCACCATCGACAACGTGTTTCGCGGGACCCCCACGGCTGGCGAGATCACGTTCAGCCTCGCCAGCGCCCCCGGCGGCGTCTGGCGCTCAAACTACAGCCTCGCGGTCGTTCCAGAGCCCGCCGCCTGGGCGATGATGATCAGCGGCTTCGGGCTGGCTGGCGCAGCGGTACGTCGTCGCCGCGTCAACCTCGCCTTCGCCTGAACGGCGCGCGGATCGGGGCTAGACAAAGGCCCCGATCCGCGACGTGCCGGCGACACGCTCGATGCCGGCCAGATCGACCGGCGGCGCTGCGCCGCTCGCCGCGAGCACGATGCTGCTGCCATCGCCCCGCCGGGTAATCTGGAACGTCGCCTGTCCGGTCGCACCGCCCCCGGTCGTGTCGCGGTTGCCCTGGCGACCCCATTGGCTGTTTCGGGAATAGAAGCCCCGGTCGAACAGCGCATTGCCGCTGCCGGCCGTGCTGATCCCCGAGAGATAGCTGTCGGTGATGCTGGCGCAGTGCCACCGCACATGCGGCTGGTTGGCATAGACGATGATGTCGCCGCCATAGAGGCCCGGATATGCGAGCGTGGATCCGCGCACATAGAAATCGCTGATGGGCGAGCTGATCTCGGGGGACGCTCCACCTCCCCAGAAGAAGCTGTTGCGGATCGCCAGCCCATTGAGGCAGGCGCGCGCGCCGAATGTCCGGCCGCTGATCGCCGCGCCAGAGAAGGGCGCGACCGGCTGATTGGCACCGTTGACCGTTTGCCGCACCTCCACCTGCGTCGGCGAAATCACCCGCTGGACGATTGCGCTGCTGCCGAGCGCCGGAGCTGACCCGTCGGTGATGTGAATCAGATCGCCGCGCCGGATGTTCGGGTTGGCTTGCAGGAAGGTCAGCGTGTTCCCCGACAGCGAACAGGTGCCGAACACCTCGCGCGGCAAGCCCCACTGCCAGAGCTGATACTGCTCCGGGGCGTCCGCATTGACGTGCGAGATCATGATGTTCTCGGCATTGTCGCTGATCGCGAAGCCGCCGGCGTTCGTGCCCGGCTGGCCGAAAAACGCATGGTTGCCGTGATGGCGCAGGCAGCGCAGGCTCGCGACCGGGCCGGGGTCCGTGAACAGCCAGACGATGCGGTTGGCGCTGTCATAGCCGCAGATCGAATGGCCCAGGTCGGGGCGCACTGCCCAGAGGCCGTTGATGCTCGGCGGCGACGGCGGGCCGATCGTGTCGATCCAGTTTCCCGCCGCCCGGCTCAGCGGGTTCAGGATTATGTTGCCCCCGGCGTCGAAGCATTGTGCGAAATGCTGTCCGTGGCTGGTCGACGGGATGTTGGTGCGCGCCGCGATGGATGGCGCGTTCGTCCAGTCTGGCCCGGTGCTGTAGAACAGGCCGGTGCCAGGCCCGGGCGCGATCTTGACCTCCCACAGGGTGCGCGCCTGCCCGGCGATGGTGAATACGCGGGGCGTGACCGTCTCGACCGTCAGGTCCAGCGCATCGTGCATGCGGACGTAGAAATTCTCGAGGCCGGTCACGGTCACATTGCCGACTGACTTGCCTCGATAGAGCGGGAGGTTTTGGAAGAAGATCAGGCTGTAGGCGACCTGCCCTTCCATCTCCCAGTATTTGTGCGCGCCCCCGATGTGCGTCGTCCGCACTCGCACCGGGTTCGCGGCCGTGCCGATGACGGCCATGATGCCGTTCTGGTCGCGATTGAATGCGCTGGGATTGCGCCCTTGCCCGAAAATCTGGGACTGGGGCACCCCGACCGGCCGGCCCTTGTCGTTCGGCCCCCAGCAGTTCGCTGAAGCGAAAGGCCCGCCGGCGGCGTCGAAAAGATCGCAGCCCGGCCCGAAAATGATGGAGCCATTGCCGGGCGTCGCCGTCGCGGTGACGAAGCCAGCGCCAACCGACAACCCGCCATCAGCGGTCTGCCAGGTGTCGATCTGGAGATCGAGCAGCATCAAACGGCGCACGCGGAATCGGGCCGTCAAATCGGCACTCGCCCCGCCCATGATCGCGCGAACATCGGCCTTGGCGACGCCCGGTGCCGGGCTGGCCGTGATCGGGCCGGTGTTGTTCACCGGATTGCCGAACAGGCTCAGCCCGTTGTTGATCGTGGCGCCAAACTCGAACGTCCCCGGTAGGATGTTGATATGCCAGCCCGACGCCATCAGGCTGGAGTTCTGGGCATAGCCCTCGGTCGCACCCAGCCAGCTGCGCTTCGCGGTGCCGGCCGTCAGCCCGTCATTGCTGTCGTTGCCGTTGACCGGGTCCATCCAGCGCACCGGGCGCGGCAGGGCAGGCACCCCGCCCGAACGGCGCGTGTTGAGATAGACGGTGAAGTCGACGAACCGAGGCCGACCGCGACGCGGGAACACCGCGCACCGCCCCTGGACGAAGCCGCGCAGCGCCGGCCCCGTCTCGGGGCAGCGCACGCGCACGGCCAGGCCATGTCGCAGCTTGCCGTCGATCACGACCAGCCCCGGCCCGGTCGGGAAGTTGGCGGAGACGCCGCCAAACTCCACCCAGCCGTGCGAGAAGCCGTCGTCGTTTCCGATGTCCATCTCGAAGAACAGCACCTTGCCGTTCTCCGCCTCAATCGGCTCGAAATCCTCGGAGTTCATCAGGCTCAGCACCGCCTGCCCCGGATAGGAGAAACCGGTCGCGGGGTTGGTCAGCGCCGTCTCGGTATCGACGGCCGTGAATGCGGGCGTGGCGTCAAAGATCGTCGGCTCGAGGGTGGGGACGCCCGGCACCGGCGTCGGGGTGGGCGTCGGGCTGGGCGCGGGCGCCGGGCTTGGCGATGGGCTGGGGGCAGGGGCCGGCGGCGGGATGATCGCGCCGGTCGCGGTCTGCGCCAGCAGCAGTGCGATGATCGCGCTCATGCCAGCACCACCACCTGCGGGCCACCTACCGTCTCGGCCAGCACGATCTCAGCAAAGCCCATGCGGTTCCCGAACGGCGACCAGAGCCGGACACGCCAGAAGCCCGGCGTTCCGCCTGCGGTGCCGAAGTCGAGCGAGATTTCCTGACCGGCATCGGGAGGAGTTTCCCAGAACACCGCAGTGGTGCCTTTTTGGGTCCAGCTGACGCCATCGGTCGAATAGAGCAGCGCGGCCGCGCCTGCAAAGTTGGCAGCACTGCCGAACGTCGCCGAGCGCCGCAGCCTCAACTGGCGAACATTCCCGGAACCCGTAAAAACAAACGTCAGCTCGGCCGGCGTCGTCCCCGTGCCGGGAGGATCGCCCATGTTATTGCCATTATCGTTGAAGCGCAGGTCCGTCCCCGCATTGCCATCGAACGCCCATGCCAGCGGGAACCCCGGCTCCGGCGTGTTGCCGGTCAGCGTCACCGTCGCCGTCCCCCAGCCCGGGGCGGGCGTGGGCGTCGGGCTGGGCGCAGGCGCGGGGGTGGGGCTGGGAGTGCTGGTTTGCTGGCTGAGGATCCAGCTCATGATCGGGGAGCCGAACATGTCAGCGCACCACGAACGGACGGATGATCAGCCCGGCGGCGGTGTGCGTCGGCGTCCCGCGCGTCACCCCCACCATCCACACCGATCGCATCCCGGCCACCGACGCGCCCTGCGCATCGCCGCGCAGGCCGAGGGGGCGGTTGCCGGGCACCGCGACATGCGCGATCCGCGCGCCGCCCACATCCTCCCAGTCGCCGGCCGCCACCGTCACCCGGCCCAGAAACTCCGATGCGTGCGCGTCGCTCAGGCCGCCGCTGGCCGCGTTGATCGCCCCCATGCTGACGGATTCGGAGAAGAAATACAGGTCCAGCGCGGCCCCCACATCGTCCCGGTCGATCAGGGTGACGGAGGCGAGCAGGGCCGGGCGGCCGTCATAGGCGGCGTTCGCGATCTCGGTCGCCACGAACAGCACATCACCGCTGGCATAGGCCGCCGTGTCCAGCACCGGCTGGATGTCGGGCATGAAGGTGTCGGATGCGACGACAGCAGGGCCGCCCGGGCCGGCCACAACCTGCGCAAACGTGCCGTCGCCCATGTCGCGATAGCGCATCGGCACTCCGGCCACGAACCCAATGATCTGGTCAGGCATGATGGTCTCCTTCAAAGCGTCGTCAGCGGCAGGCGAAGGTGGCGGCGGCGATGGCATCGCCCCGGTTCTGGTGGCGCAGGGCCTGGGCCGCGACGGCGGCGGCCTTCTGCGCCGGGGTCAGCGCCGCCCAGGCGGCGGCGTCATATCGGTCGCGCAGCGGCACCGGCGCGGCGGGTCGGTCGCCGGCAACGCAGCCGGTCGCGACCGGCACCGGCACGCGCTCGACAACGGGCAGGGGCGGGGCCTGCAGGCCGGCGCAGCCGGTCAGCACCAGGGCGGTCAGCAACAGGGCGGCGATCCGGGCGGCTGCGATCAGGGGCGCGCGCGTCACAGGCCGGCCTCCCGCAGCGCATCCAGCACCGCCTCGGCCTCGCGCAGGTCGCGGGCGCAATCACCGCGCTCGCGGCGGTCCAGCGCCATGGTGTCGAACCGGCGCAGCGCTTCATCGCGCCGCCGCATCGCGGCCTCGGCCGTCGCCCGCGCCTCGGTGCTCATCGTCTTCAGCCGCGCGGTCTCGGCGGCCAGATCGGTGATGCGGGCCGACTGGATTTCGGCGGTGGTCTGCCACTCGCGCCGCGACGCGGCGAGTTCCCCGATCCGGCGCGGGGCGCTGCGCCAGTCGATCCGGCCGCCCAGCGCGGTGCCGAGGGCGGACTGCACCTCGCCGCGCCAGGCCGACAGCGCCTCGGCCTCCGCCCGCCAGTGCGCCCGCCGCTCGTCCAGCCGCCAGATCCATGCGACCAGCACGGCAAGCGCAACGACCGCGCCGATCGCGCCATACAGGCGCAGCCCAGTCAGCCCGGCAATCACAGCAGCACGCGCCGCGCGCGGGCCGTCAGCTCGCGCCGGTCCTCGATGCCGTTGGTCCCGCCGTTGATTAGCCAGGTAACTTGCTCCAGATCATCGTCATCGGCGGCATCGTTGATGTTGCGGCTGCGCCAGTAATCGGCCGCCACCAGCACCGCGATGTCAGGCCGCGCGGCAAGCTCCGGGCTGGCCTCGAGCGGCAGGCCGAGCCGCGCCCCTGCGTCCCTGTAGTTGGCGCGCCCGGTCAGCTGGATGATGCCACGCCCCAGATAGCGGCGGCCGTCGCCGGGCCGGACATTGCCCAGGGCGCGACGCCCCTCATAGCGCTGCTGCGTAGGCGACGGTCCCCAGATTTCCACGAAGTGGCGGAACCGCCCGCTTTCATGCGCGGTCTGGCCCAGAAAATGCGCCAGCCGCCGGCCCGTGGTGATGTCGTAGCTGCGCAGGTGCATGTTCGCGCCCACGCCCAGATCGCGGCCGATGCCGCCCAGCTCGCGCCCGGCGACGAAGGAAAACAGCCTGGCATAGGTGCGCGGACCCAGCCGGCCGTCCACCGCACCGGGGCTGAACCCGGCCTCGGTCAGCCGGCGCTGGAGCCGGAAAATGTCAATCGTCATGGCGGGCCTCCACCTTGTGGATCTGATCGATCAGGGATTGGGGGGTGCGGTACGCATTCACGGCAGCGAGCAGCGAGATGCAGGCGGACAGCGCGCCGATCGCGCACAGGATCGTCTCCACCGTCACGGCTGCACCTTCGGCAGCTTGGAGCGGATCACGGATTCGAGCGCATGGACAAAGAAGGCGAAGCCCAGCGCCCCCGAAACCAGCGCCGCGATCACGGCGGCGACGGGGGTCAGCCAGCCCTGCCAGGCGGCCAGCACCGACAGGGTGGCGAACATCGGCAGCGCCGCGAACTCCGACGCCACCAGCCATCGCCGCCGGCGCTGCCAGCGCGCCAGCTGCAACGGGTCATCCGGCGGGTCGACGGTGACGACGCCCAGCATGTAGACGATGCGCGCGACGAACGCGCAGAGCGCCGAGCCATAGGCAATCAGCCACAGCACCGCGGCGTCGCGATGGGTCATGATCAGCTCCTCAGGTGATGCGGCAGCGCCGCGGGGATCAGGTGCCGATGTTCCGGCGGCAATGCCCCGGGCCATCGCCCAGGATCAGGAAAACCGTGTCGATCACGCGCTCCGCGATCAGCGCCCAGCGCTTGCCGGCCACCGCCGCGCGGCCGACGCGGCTGCTCAGCGTCTCATCCCGGTCAGGCATTGCCATGTCGTCGATCGCGACGTGCAGCAGGCCGCCCAGCACCAGATGCAGCAGCTGCGACAGGCTGGCGCCGATCTGGATCAGCAGCGCGGTCAGGCGGCGAACCATGTGCCGTCCAACACCGCCGCCCAATCGACCTCGGCCGCCGCCAGCTTGGCCTCCGGTGTCTCGGCCGCCTGCACCGCAACAATCGCCCCGCGCCGCGCCGCCTCGATCCGCGCATCCAGCAGCCGCCAGTGATCGGCGGTGGCGATCACCAGCGCCGCCACATCGGCAACGCTCATCCCGGTCGCCTCGGCCTCAAGCGCCAGATGCGGATGCTCGGCGGGGTCGGGCGATGCAGTCGCCACCCATGCGCGGGCCTGCGCCTCCTTGACGAGATAGGTGCCCATCTGCCCCGGCACATCGGTGATGAAGCGCCGCCGCACCTCGCCCGCCTCGGCGCTGATCCGCGCGTGCAGATCGACATCGCCGGGCGCGTCGATGAACCCGCCGGCCTCGGCCGACCAGATGCAGCCCAGCGCCCATTCGACGACGCGCTCCCCCTCGCCCGGCACCGGCGCGGGCGACACCGGGCCGGCCAGCAGCGCGTTGTCGGTGATGCGGATCAGCGCCCACATGTCAGTTCTCCGGCCGGAAAAAGGATCGCACCGGGTCGGTCGCCACTTGCCCGCCGACACGCGACAGGACGAGGCGCAGGTCGTAGTTTCGCGCGACGCCCCCGCTGTTGGTGAGTGAGCCGGCGAGATCGAACGCCGTCGGCTCGAAGGCCGCATAGGTTCCGCTGCCCGTGGCGACGACAGACCAGGAGTTTGCGCCGGATTCCGACACCTGAATCTGCGCCGTCAGCGTGCCGCTGTTGGCATTCGACACCGTGAAAACGCTGCCGATAAAGCTGCGCGACCCGCCCGCGCCGATCCGCACCGCCTGCGGATACGGGATCGTGACCGGTCCGGGATTGAGGTTGGCCGACACCGGCTGGGGTGCATATCCGGCGGGGCCGGCAACACCGTCGCGTACCTTGACCAGCGTGACGCGGATTATTGCGGCCACGGTGCCGCTGCGCAGCCCCCGGACCTCCACGCTCGCGCTGTCAGCAGACATCGCGCTCACTGTCAACGTCTGCCCGCGCGACCCGCTCAGCGCGGCCGTGCAGCCGGTCGCCGCGATGATCTCGAACAGCGTTGCAGCGTCGGCCGCCAGATCGCTGCTTTCGCCCTGTCGCAGCTCGAACGTCGTTGCCTTCGGCAGTTCGCCGGCCTTCGGCGTTCCATCAGCGCTGCAGGCGATGGAGAATGCGAGTGACGCCGGGGCCAGCGTGAACCCGGCGGGACCCTGCGTGCCGTCCGCCCCGTCCGCCCCGTCGGTCCCGTCAACCCCGTCCGCTCCCGCCGCCGCCAGCACCCGCCAGAACGCATTGCTGGTCGCGGGCGGGGCGGGGGGCGCATTGCCGCTGGTCGGGGCGGGGTTGATATAGACCCAGCTCGCGCCGCCCGACTGAACGATATTGCCCTCGCGATACGTCTCGGCCGCCGAATAGGCCCCGCGGTCGATCAGCGTCGTCTGGAACGCGATATCGCCCAGCTCATGCACCGCCCATGTCGGCTCGCCGCCCAGCCCCAGCCGCCAGAATGGCGCTCCCGCCTCAAGCGCCTCGACCGCCGCGACGGGCGGCAGGGCGGTGCCGTCGGCGGCAAGGGTCAGCGTCGGTGCGCCGATGGCGACCGGGGACACGAACAGTTGCCCCAGCCATGACACGCCGGCAACCGCGTTGAGGCTTGCCGCGATCCGCTGGATCAGCTCCCGCGCTGTCGTCTGCTGCTCGATCTGCAGCGAGATGTCATAGGGCCGGGCCGCATCGAGCGCGCTCAGCGAAGCCTCGTTGATGCGCCCGGCACCGCCCGCCAGCAGCGCGATCCGGCGGATGATCCGGCCCGGCCGGCGGACCCAGCCGTCCGGCCCGGCGCGGTCGCCAAGGAGGAGGAACGACACCTTGCCGATGGGTGGCGCGCCGAACCGCACGAGCCCTTCGGCAAGACAGGTTGCCCAGCGCCCGGCCGGCACCGTGGCAGCGACGAGTGCCGCATAACTGCCATGGTCGCCCGCCGAGGGGCCATAGCGCAGCAGCCGTTCGAGCGCCGCCTCGACGCCCTGAATCGCGCCGTAAGCCGACACCTGCCAGACCGAGTTGACCGGATCGATCAGCGACCCGGCGACGAAGCGCGGCGCGCCCAGCGCCAGCGGCTTGGGCTGGCCTTTGAGCGCCGCCACCCCTTCCGCCCCGCCGGTGCCGGCATAAAGCGACAGCAGCGGCGTATCGAGCCACCGGTCATCGACCGCGAACGCGATTTCCGCCACGCCCTCCCGGATGCGCGGCTGCGCGGTCACCCGGCCGTCGAAGCGCAGCGACCATGCTGCCCAGGGCGCGCCGGCCGCGCCGGTCCAGATGCGGATGCGCGCATCGGCCATCGTCCAGCGCGCGAGGTTCGGCCAGGGCGCAGTGGCCAGCGTCAGGCTCGACCCCGGCGTGGCGACGCGCCCGGAAAACGACCCGTCGAACAAGTCATAGCGCAGCCGGGGCAGGGTGATGAGCGCGGGCCACCAGCTTTGACCGTTCAGGTTGCAGACGCCCACGTCATCGTGCGACGCCGCGCGCAGCGTCACCGCCGCGCCCGCCACCGGGTCCCATGCGTCGATCTGGATCACCACCGGCATCAGAACAGGCTCACCAGATTGACGCGCGCTTCCCAGCTGCGCGCGGTGCGCCAGACAGCGCCCAGATCGCCGACCAGCGGCCCGAAATAGCAGCGCCGCTCGCGCATCGGATGCGGTGCCGGGTCGGTCACCAGCGCGACGGGGCCGGTGCCGCCCAGCTGCTCAAGCAGGGGCAGCACCGCCTCTTCGGCCTCGTCGCGCTCGATCGCGGGAAAGCTGATGCCGATGGTGCGCAGCTTCGGTGCCTGCCGGCGCAGCAGCACGGCGCGGTTCGAGAAATCGGTCTGCCCGAAGTCGCGGACTCCGAAGGCACCGCCGAACGCGAAGTTGCGCTCCAGATCGATCCGCTTGCCGACGACGACGCGGCCGATCTGGACTGAGCCGCCGGCCAGATCCAGAAAATCGATGTACACGTAACGCACCGCGCCCGGCGGGATCGGCCCCGCATTTGACCACAGACCGACGCCGAAGCCGTTGGCGAGCCGGTTGGACGCGGCATACAGATCGACGGTAGGGCTCAGCCAGAAATTGCCAACACCGACCCCGCTCGACGTCGGCACGCCGTTGAAACTCGGCCCCTGCGCTGTCGTCGCCCCACGGATGCGGATACGGGCAGAGCCGACGGCGCTGGCGATGCCGAAAAGCGCGACGGTGTCCACGACCAGATCGCTGCCCAAATCCAGGGACAGCGCCGCGATGTCACCGGGTGTCGATCGCCAAACGATGCCGGCGTAATCGGACGCCACATTTTCGGCCGCAAATCCCGGCTGCGCCGCGCCAACTGCGCTGACGATGGGCAGGGGCGGGATGATCCATGCGCTCATCCGAACAGCTCCAGCGCGGTGCGCTCGGCCTCAAGGTCGAGCTCGATCCGGGTGACGAGGTGGGGGGCGGCGACGCTCAGTTCGCCGTCGGTCAGCGTGACGGTCGGCGCACCGGCGGCCGGGTCCAGCCACAGCTCGCCACCCACCTCGACGGCAAAGCGGCGGCGTTCGGTGCCCAGCAGCGCGCCGCGCGCATCAGCCATCGCCTGCGCGTCGGCCAGCGCGTCGAAATAGCCCTCGCCCGGCTCGGCCAAGCCGTCGCGGGCGTTGGGATAACGCGCCTTGACGGCCGTCGATGACCATTCGGCCGTCGCCGCGGCGCGGATGGCCCGGCCGATATCTGCGGGATCCGCCGGCATCAGACGAACGCCCGCTGCGATCCGATGAACGCGCCGCCGCTGCTGCTGCTCAGGCCCACCCGCTCGGCAATGGTCGCCAGCAGCTCGGTATGCTGGGCAAGGATTTCGACGGTGGTCTGCGCCGCCTCGGCGGTGGTGGCGCTGGCTTCGGCCGTCGCCCGCGCGAAGGGGCCGGCATCCCGGATCGGGTTGGCATTGTCGATCCGCTCGATCGCGCGCGAGGTCGCCGCCTGAATCCGGTCGAACTCGGCGAAGAAGACCTCGGTCGACCCGAACAGGCTGCGCTGGATGTCCAGGAACCGCCCGGCCGCCTCCTGATAGGCCTGGGTGTCGATGGCCTGCCCGGCGTTTATCTGGGCAAGGAATGGCTCCAGCCGCGCCCGCGCCTCGGCCGACTGGTCGCGCAGCGACAGGGGGGAGCTCGTGCCCATGCGCAGCTCGGACAGGAACGACCGCAGGCTGTCGGCCTGATTGCCGACCCGCCGGACGGTTTCCTCCCGCTCGAGGTTGTAGAGCCGCTCCGCGTCCCTCAGCTGCTCCGCCGTGCCGCCGGCATCGATCAGCGTGCGGCGCAGCGTCTCGAACTCCTTGTTCAGCTCGTCCAGCGCCGCGCCCAGCGGATCGTCGATGGCGCGCAGCCGCTTGCCGATGGTCTCGATCGACACCGCCTGTTCGATGGCCTTTTGCAGGTCGCCGCCGCGCGCCAGGATGTTGCGCGCTGCCGCGCTGATCCCCGAAATCACGCCATCCGACAGCGCGTCGCGCACCGCAGCCTCGGCCGCCGCCGCGGCGTCCTGCCCGAAATCAAGCACACCGGCGCGCAGCTTCGTCCGGCCCTGGCCGGTGGTATCGACGCGGAAGCTGTTGTTCCGCACGCCGATGGAGGTCGAGATCGGCCCCGAAAGCTGGCCGCCCAGCTGCTCGGCGATGCTGCGCAGCGTATCAGCCACGCCGCCCGCGCTCTCGGTCGACCTCTGGATGCGCGATCGCGAGTTGCCGCGCGACGACACGACGTCCAGTTCGCCCCCGTCGAAACCGAGCGTGGCTGAGCCCCGGCGCGCCGGCGCGATCAGCCGCGTCAGCGGCCCGACGGCGAGCAGCCCGATGGACACTGCCGCCCGCAGCGGATCGTTGCCCAGCAGCTTGCCAATGCCCCCGCCCAGCCCGGCCTGCGCGGCAGGCCCGGCACCGGGCATGAACGCGCCACCCCAGCCCGCGGCCGTGCCGAAGCCACCCGCCTGCGCGATGGCGCCGCTTGCGCCGGCCTTGCCGCCGATGCCCAGCAGTCGTGCGACGCCGGTCAGCCCCGACCCGATCGTCTGGCCGAAAATGCCCCCCTGCGCGCCGAACACGCCCTGACCGGTGCCGAGCGCCCCGATGACGTTTCCCAGCGCCGGCAGCTTCTGCCCGCTGATCAGCGCGAGCGTATAGGCCGCCGCGATCTCGGCGATGGCGCGCTTGCCCTCGGCCTTGAACCGCCGCCAGATCGAGCCGGTGTTGCCGCTGAACAGGTCCTCGTAGATCGTGGCAAGGTTCTGGATGTCCTGCCGCTGCCGTTCGGCCAGCCGGTCCTGGGCTTCGATCATCGCGCGCGCAGCTTCATCCTGTCGCTGGGCCCGCCGCTCCTCTGCCTTGGTGGTGATCTCCTCCCATTCGCGCAACGCGTCGATCTGCGCCGATTCAGCGCGTTCGGTGTAGACAGGGGTTCGCTCGATACGCCCGAGTAGCTGATCCAGCGTCTCAGCTTGTTTGGTGGCCTTTTCGAGGTCATCACGGACGCGGGTGACGCGGCTGGTCTCGGCCGTGGCCATAGGCCTCGGTGCGCGCATGAAGCCTTCAAGTCCGGAAGAGCCGAACCCCCAGATGGACTGGAAGCGGCGATCTTGAACATCCATCTCGCGTTGGCGTGCCTGCCGCCGCTGATCGCGCGTGACCGCTTGTTGGAAATCGCCGGCCAAGTTGGACGGCGTTCCGCGCGCACCAAACAGGCCTGCCACGCTGTTGCCCGCGTTGCGCAGCAGATCGACGCCCCGCAGGATATTGGTCAAGTCCTCCTGAATTTCCTTTAGCACGCGGACGACGCCGCGCTTACCGAACTCCTCGAGCTTGTCGATTGCACGGTCGGTAGCGAGGATGAGCGGGTCGAACACCTTCTCGATGCCGGCCCAAGTGCTCTGGAGGATCGAGGCGGCTGAGCCGGCTTCGGCCGCGAGACTGCGCTGCTTTTTGCCAGCTTCGTCGGATTTCATACCAAAGGTCGCGAGGATCGTCCCGGCCGCGAGCATCGCCGCGCCGTACGGGCCAGCGAAAAACCGCGCTGCCGCTCCGGCACGGCCTGTCAGGTTGGTCAGAGACGATGCGACCTGACCGCCCTGCTGCCCGAGGATCACCAGCGGGCTAATGCCGGATGCAAGCGATGCCGAAACGTCCTGAATCTGAAAACCGAGCTGCTGATACAAGGCGCGCTGCTGCTGGACCGTCATGCCGGCCTGGCGCTGCGCTATCCCGAACGCATTGGTCGCCGCGGTGACCCCCCGCAATTCGGCCTCAAGCCTGTCCAGCGCGGCGGCCTCGGCCGTCAGGGCCGTCGCCTTGTCGCGCGCTTCCCGCGTCGCCGCGTTGGCGGCCTGCAGATAGATGCGCGTCTGCTCGGAATTGTCGTTGTTCGCGGCTGCTGCCCGGCGCGCGGCCTGCTCGATCAGCGCCAGCGCCTGAGCCTGTTGCTGGGCGGCGGCCGCCGCTTCGCGCGCGCCTGCGACATCAAGCGTGATGCCTTTGGCGTCGATCCGCGCGGTCTGCGCCAGCCGCTGAATGTCCGCGAACGACTTTTCAAATGCCGACTTCTGCCGCCCGGCGGCATCCTGCGCAGCGCGCTCGAGGCCGACAAACGCCTTGGCGCTTTCGCTCGAAAACTGCTGCGCGTTGAGCGTGAGCCGGGCGACGATTTCGCGAGCACTGGACATCAGCTACCTCGTCAGATGGAGGTGGCGGCCGCGATGGCCGCATATCGGTCGCCCAGCCGGCCCGCGACGGGCGCAACCACCTGGTCGATCGAAAAGGCGTTCCGGAACGGCACGAACGGCACCAGCACGAAGATCGGCACCGTCTGTTCGCCGCGCATGAATCCCCGGCGGGCGTCGGCTGCGGTGCGCGCGCGGGTGATCGGGCGGAACGTGCCGGTGCGCGCGTTGATGGTTCCCATGTCGGCGACGAGCAGCCCGGGCTTGCCCGGCCTATAGACAAGGCGCAGCCGCTTGCCGGTCTGCCGCTCCCAATCCCCCGGCGTCAGGTTGCGGGTGCGGCCACGCGGCCCGGCGGCGGGCAGGGGGATCGCCAGCCACTGCCCATTTCGGCCCTGTATCCTGCCGGGGCTGGTAAAAAACTCCAGCGCGCCGCGGCTCCGCGATCCCCCATTGATCGAGACGATGCCCGCCGGCTCCCGCGAGATTCCTGCCTTGGGGTAGATGTCGCTGCGCCAGGCGCGCCACAGCCGCCCCGGCACTGCCTCGCGCGTGCGCTCCTCAAGCGCTTTCTCGACCTCGCGCGTGACCTCAGCCGCCGCCTGCCGCGCCGCCTTGAGCTCGCCCCGGATGATCCGGTCGCCCAGCGCGGCAAGGTCATCAAAGCTGATCTCGACCTGTGTGGTCATTGGCGCGGTCCAGAATCGCGAAGGCCTGCATCAGCGCCGCCGGCTGCTCGCCGGCCGATCCCGGGCAGGGCAGGGTGGGTTGATCGCGGCCGACGCGGCGGCAAAGCGCCCAGAGGTCTATGACGGGCCAGATCCACGCCGGCAGGGTCAGGAGCGGGTTTTCCGGCCAGTCTTGCTCCGCGACCCGCCAGCCGCCGGGGACGGTTCGTCCGAAGGCGAAGTCCTGTGGTCGCCGCCGGACTTCGAGGGCGGCGAGGAGTTTTTTTCCTGCCCTCCCGCATAGAGCAGCTCGAAAGCGTGCAGCCCGGCGACCCGCAGCTCCACCGGATCGACCGCGGCGAGCGCGTCCATCGTCACCAGCCCGTCCGCGCCGCGCGCATAGGTGCCCGGCACATTTTCCCACCCGACGCAGAAGCGGCGAAAGGCAAGGATCCCGGCCAGCTGGTCGCGCCGGGCGATTTGCGCCGCGAGCGCGCGATATTCGGGCCAGTGCTCGGTCAGCACATCGCGCGCCCGCACCAGCGCGCGGGCGTCGTCGTCCGGCAGCTTCTGCCCGCTCGCCTCGGCCCGCTGCAGGTCGATCAGCCGCTCGGCATCGGGATCATCGGGCATCAGCGCCGCGATCCCGCCGGCAAAGGCCGCCAGCAGCTGGAAATCATAGACCGGCCCGGCGCGGTGTTCGCCCGCCAGCTCGGCCTCGAGCATTCCGCGCTCGATGACGTCGCCCGCGCGGATCAGATAGGTCGGCGCGTCGGCCGGGGCCGGCCCGTCCTGCGGGCGCAGCCATGGCGGGACGAACCGGATCGGTGCTTTGCTGGTCACGATCATGTGATGGCCCCGATCAGTAGAAACAGATGATGCCGTCACCGTCGCGCGCGACGGAATCGAGGCCGGGCGACAGCACCTGATAGCCGATCTGCTCGGACCGCAGCTGACCGCGCGTGCCGGGCGCGGCGCTGGCATGGGTCAGCTGGGGGAAGGTGATGGCGAACCGGTTATTGGCGACGGTGCCGAAGCGGGCCACGCCGGTGAAAACCGACCCGCCGGCCAGCGCCGACAGCGTATCGCGCACGGCAATGAGGCTCTTGAGCGGATCGAGCGAGAGCAGGGGCTGGCGCTGGCCGATGATGCCGGGGCCGAAGCCGAAAGGGGTGTTGGGATCGGCCGGGCTTTCGCTCTGGCCCTGCGTCTGCAGGCTGAAGCTGCTGATTGGCAGGCCCGAGCGGTTGATGAGCAGCGCCGGCGAGGCGTTGGTCGGCCCCTGCACCAGCTGCGGCGCGATCTGCGGCGGCAGCGAGATGCCGGCGGGAATGGCCGCATCGCTCTGCCCGGCAAAGACGCCGATCACCCGCCAGGTCACGAACGCCGGGCGGGCGACGTCGGCGCTGATGCTGTCGATCACCGCGCGGCACCCGGTGAAGCGCAGCAGCGTGCCATCCTCATAGAGGTAGATGGTGGCGCTCGGCTGATCGGTCGCGCGCGCGGCGGCCGAGCCGGGCGAGGTGCCGGCATAGGTCCAGTTGGCCGGGATGCCCGCCTGCGAGGTGGTGTCCAGCGGCGGGCCGAAGCTGTCGGCCAGCGTCGCGACCCGGCCCGCCGTGTAATCAGTGATCATCGCGACCCGGCCCGCGCCTGCGCCCGCGCTGATCACCAGCGGCTGGCCGCGATACAGCTGCGCCGTGGCGGCGAACGCGACCGGCAGCGTGGCGCTGGTGGCGGTGCCGGCCGTCAGCGCCGCGGCGGCGACGCTGGCGGTGAACAGGCCCTTCATGCCGCAGATCAGGAACATCGGGTGCAGCGGGGGGCGAACCGACGCGGTGTAGGGTGCGGCCGCGCCCTTGATGCGCGACCGGAAAGTGATCTCGGCAGGCTGACCGACGACAAGCGGCGCGCCGGCGACCAGCGATCCAGTCGCCTCGTTCGACTGCTCGACGACATAAGGATAGTTATAGCTCAGCCCGTCGAGCTCGAACGGGATCGCGTCGGCGGCGGTCGGCAGGCTGTCCACGCCTTCGGTGGTCTCGATCTTGACCAGCATCGCGCTGTTCTGGGGTCGCAGGGTCATCGCTCAGTCCTCACAGTTGGGCCGGTTCGCCCCGGCGCGTGATGAAGGTGATCTCGAACTCGGCGAGGAAGCCGAGGCGGCGCGCGCTTGCGAGCTGCGCGACACTGAATCGCACGTCGATTTCGTCGATCGTCTCGGCCAGCCCATCCAGTGGCGGCTCGGTGATCAGGGCGCGGATCAGCGCGCCGTACAGCTCGTTGATCTGGGCGGCGGCGGCGGGGCCATCGGCGGTCTCGACATAGCCCTCGATGCTCGGCCGCATCGCGTAGCGGGTGACATTGGGCTCGGCCTGATCGCGCAGCACGGTCTGGTCGCCGTCGTTCAGGATCAGGGCCGGGAAGCTCGACGGATCGCCGCTGATCATCCGCTCGGCCTGGGCGACGCCAGGAACTGCGGCGAGGCGCGCCAGCAGCGCGGAAAGGATCTGTTCGCGCACGATCATTGTGCAGCCTCGGCGTTCACGGTCCACGCACACGTCGCGCTGTCGAACTCGGCGTCGATGACGCGCCAGCGGCGCTCGCCGGGCTCACCGGGACGCTCGACAATCACATTCCCGGCACCGGGACGCAGCGGCAGATCGCTGGCCGCGACCTCGAAAGAGATGCGCCGCAGCGTCTGGCCGGCGCCCTGAAAATCGGGCGCGGCGACATCGGCCTTGATCGCGCGCAATGGCGCCGCGCTCAGCCCCGCCCCCGTGTAGGAGACCGGAATGCCGAACGCGGCGCGGATTGCCCCCTGCGCGACCGCGAAGGGGTCGGCCACCGTCAGGCCCTCGCCGAAGTCCGGCGGGACTTCCGGCCGGCACCGGTGCCGGCGTCGGGCGTCCCGGCCGGGGGCTGGTCGTCGCCTTCATCCTCGTTGTCGCTGCCGGTGTCGTCATCGTCGACCCATTCGGCGCCGCCGGCTTCCACAAGCGCGATGGCATCAGCGCGGTCGATTTCATTGTGGGCGATCACCTTGCCAGTGTCTTCGTCGACGACTGCGACGCGCAGCGTTTCGCCGGGGTGCGCGATTGACACCCGCCCGTCCTGCCGGCGCGGCGCAGAGGTGTGCAGATAGATGCTCTTCATGACGATGCTCCTCAGAAGCTGCCGTTGAGGCGGACGCGCACGGTCGCTGCGCCCGAGCTGGCGGCCTCGAGCGCAACCCCGATCCGGGTGTTGCCCGACGCGGTGGTGGTGACGTTGCGGGCGGTGTTGTCCCAGAACACGGCGGCGCCCTGGGTGATTGCGCCGGTGGCCTTGTTGAGGTCGACGACGCCATCGACGCGCACCTCGACCGCCGTGCTCATGGCAGCAGCCGACAGCGCGACACCGAAGATGACGCCGACGAGAAGCCCCTGGCCGGACGTCACGGCATAGGGGGCGGTGAGGGTGACGGTATCACCGTCCTGGACATAGTTGCGCATGGTCTCGATTCCTGTGTGCGAGGGAATGGCGTGACCGGCGGCGCGATGATGCGCCGCCGGTCACGAGGCAGTGCAGGGCGCGGATCAGGCGCCGTCGTTGCGGTCGAGGCCGCGCCAGTCGATCGCCGCAGTCGCGAAATCGAGGCTTGCCTTGATCTCGACGCCGTCGACCGTGAAGCCGACACGGTCGGAAAGCTGCGGTCCCTCGAACCCTTCGAGGTAGCAGTATTCAACGGTGTCGCAGCCGCTCGCATCGGGATCGGTTGCCAGATACCAGCGGGTGGCAGAGTTGCCGTCGAGCACGGCTTCGACGATCGGCTCGAGCGCGGTGCGGCCGCCAGCGCGGAACTCATTGATCGCCGTCGACTGCGCCGGAACGAACTGCGCGCTGGTGAACTGATAGGCCGCCTGCTCCAGCGCGGCGGGCACAATCAGATACGCGGGCGCGATGTTCAGTTCCTCATTCTGCAGGCCGCGCTGCTGACGCATCCGCGTCCGCCCGGCGGCGAGCGAGCTCACCGAAATCGCGGCCCCGGTGCCAGCGATGTTGCCATGCGGGGCCGAGAACAGCGCGTTGTTGTCCGGCATCACGGGGTTGCCGGTCAGCTGGGCATAGACCATGCGGTTTTCCAGCCGCGCGGCGGCGGATGCGAAACCGCTGGTCGCCCGGTCAAGGGCGCGCAGATCGTCGTTGATGATCAGCTGACGGGTGACCGCGATGATCCGGCCATAGGTGACGATGCGGTAGCTGACCGCGCCGTCGGACGCGCTGCCATACCGGTATTCGCCGCCCTCATTGACCTGCAGCAGGTCGGGCAGGGCCGACATCTGCACCACTTCGATGCTCTTGAAGTTGGGCGCGTTCGGTGCGCGCCGTGCCCAGCGCCGATAGCTCGGCTGATTTTCGTCGTACGCCTGCCGCAGACGCCGGTTCATCGACGTCGAGATCAGGCTCGGAAAATCCGATCCGGTGTGCAGCGCACGATCAGCGATCTCGCCCGGGGTCATCCCGCGCACGCTGATGCCGCGAAGCCCCTGCAGCTCCTCGGCCATGCGCAGCAGCGACATGCCGCGATAGCTGCGCGCGATCTCGGGCATCTGAGAGCCCGGCGTCACGCGGTACAGCAGCGCCTCGCGCATCCCCTCAAACGCCGTATCGCCGGCATCGCGGGTGATGGTCACCCGGCTCTGCTGGGTGGCGCCCTCGTCCCGCTCGGCAAAGCGGCGGCCGATGTCGGCCATCAGCGCATCGCGGGTGAACGGCTGATCGGCGTGGCGAGACAGCAGCTCGATCTGGGCGGCATGGTCCAGGCCGGCATTGACCGCAGCCGTGCGCACGGCTTCGGCATTGACCGTGGCGGGCGCGGCCGGTGCCGGTGCGGTCGGCTGCGCCTGGGTGGGTTCGGTGCGGGTCTCGGTCGCGGTGGGTTCGGCGGCATTCCCGCCGGGGAGATTGCGTCGCAGCATCTCTTCGTCCTCTTCGTTGGTGCCGTTGGCGGCGGGGGTGGGGGTGGCGCTGGGCTGGTTGCCGCTGATCGACCGAACCCCAGCGTTCGGATCGGCGGGTACGGAGACGAGGCTGACCTCGAGCAGCTCCCAGTCGGTCGCGCGCCAGACCTGATCGTCGCCTTCAAGGACTTCGGTCAGCTGCCAGGAGCGCACGAGATAGCCGATGGAAATCCCGGTCAGTTCGCCGCGCGACACCATGCCTTCGGCGGCGCGGCCCTCTTCGGTGTCGGCAAAGCGGATGGTGCCGACCAGCTGACCGCTCTCGATCCGAGCACTGACGACAGTGCCGAGCACCGCGCCCATGTCCCACTGGTTGTGGCTGTTCAGGAACGGGCACAGGTTGCGCTCGACGCGGCTCAGGTCGACGACCGCGTCATCGAGCCCCAGTTCCTCGAACCCCCACCACCGGCGAACGCGGCTCCCGGCCGAAAAAACAGCTTCGACAGTGCGGGTTTCGGCGCTGTAGCTCGCCGCAGTGAACGCCGCCGCACGCGTGCCGCGGGCCTCCGGCGGGCCGCCGCGCTCGCGCTCCCCGGGGGCGGGTGGCGACCGGGTCAGCACGGATCTTTGCGCCCGGTCCTGCCGGCGCGTGTCGTCAGGCGGCAGCATCGGCGCGCGCGCCGTCGGCACCGCCGGCAGCGGCGGCTTCACGGTCTTGTCCATCGGGGGTTCCTTGCTTGGGCGTCTTCCGGGGATCGCCGTCGAACATCATGTCCGGCCCCAGCGCTTCGGCCTGGGCTTGCAGATCGGCGGCGTACTGGCCGAGGAACTCGAGGTAATCATACCCCTTTTCCTCGACGAGCTGCGACGGCGTCACCGTGCCATTTCGCAGGTTAAGCAGCTCCGCCTGCGCGTCCTTGTACGGGTCGACGCTGATAAAGCCGGGCGGGGTCCAGCGCATGCCGAAGTCGGCGACAGGGCTCCGGCCGATCGCCTGCAGCGCCTCGCGGAACCGGAAACCGATCGGGCGGCAGGCCTTGTGGACGAGCACATGCCATTGCTTGCGCTCCATCCGTCGGCGGAAGCCGTGATGGCCGGCCCGCCAGCTGGAATAGTTGACCTGCCGGAAATCGCCGGTCGCATGCTCGTACATGACGCCTGCGGCCGCCGCCGCCTGTCGCAGCATCAGGGTCGCGAACTCGCCAACGCCTTGAGCCGGCGCAGGCTGGGCGATCTTGATATCTTCACCGGGGCGCAGCCGCGCGATCATGCCCGGCGCGAACTTGTCGACGGGCCGGCCCGCGCTGTCGCGCTCGCGCTCGCGCTGGCCGTCCATCAAGGGCAAGCCATCTTCGTCGGCGGTCGTGATGAAGCCCGCCAGACAGCTTTCGATCCGCTTGCGCACCAGCTCGGCCTCGAAATAGCCCTGCAAGTCGCGCAGCGTCATGACGGCGGGCGCGAGCAGCGGCATTCCGCGGTCCTGCCCGGGCCGTAGCTTCGAATAGAGGTAGATCACCTCCGATGCCGGAACGAACGAGCTCAGGCGAGCGCGGGTGCGCAGCCCGAACTGTGCGACGTCACCGGGATGGTGATCGAACAGCCAATATCCCTCTTTGCGGCCCTGCGCGTCATACTGGACGCCGCGATCGATGACGCCGCCGGTACTCGTGGTGCCGACCTTCATCGTGTCGATGAAATCGGGTTCCAGCACCTGCAGCCTGAGCGGGGCGACGATCGTGTTGGCATCGAACGAGACCCGGCGAAGCCGGATCAGGACAGCGCCCGATTCCTCCATCGCCTTAGCCGCCAGCCATTGCAGGCCATAAAGGTCATGATCGCCGTCGAAATCGCACTCCGCCGCCCAGGCACCGAAGTCCTCGACCAGGCGGCGGCGGTTCCGGCCGCGCACGCCAACAGGGGTGCCGATGATTCCGGTGCCGACCACATGATCGGCTACGGTCTCGACGATCTGGGCGGCGAAGCCGTTGTTGCGGAGCAGATCGCGGCTGCGATTGCGCACCACCTCTTCCGCGTCTCGCGCTTCGGCGTTGGCGCTGGAGCTGGCGGCGCGCCACGACGAGGTTCGGTGATCGCGCCGGGCCGCGTCATAGGCGCGCGCATGAAGCTCCAGCGCGCGGCGGTGCGCGATGCGTCGCGCGCCGGCAACCGGATCGATCCAGGCGATCAGCCGATCGAGCGGGTTCATCAGAATCCGGCCACGCTATGACCGCGCGGCAGCGGTCCGCCGGCGGCCGAGGCCCGCGCCATGCGCAGCACTTCGCGCATTTCGGCGAGCGAACGATATTGCACCTCACGATTGTCGGGGAAGCGAACACGAAGCGTGCCGGTCGCCAGCGCGCGCTCGAGCTGCTCCACGTCGTCTGCGGTCAGGGCCATGACGTGTCCTCAAATCCAGTCGTCGCCCCCGCCGACCCAGTCTCCGCCCTGCTGGCGGGTCCAGGCGTCAGGGGCAGGTTTCGGCGCGGCCGGCGGTGGCGCAGGGCGGCGGGCTGATGCTTTCGGTCGGGCGGCCGGTGCCGGTGCCGGTGGTTGCGCTGAAGCAGGCTTACGAGCCCGTGCACGGTGATCCGTCAGCTTTGCCCACTGGGGTTCCTGCCAGCGATCCGCGCCCAGGGCGTACGCGGCAGCGCGGGCATAGACCCGCATGTCGATGGCTTCGTTTCGCGCGCCGCCGGGATTTTGCCATTCGTAGCGCACCGCGCCGGTGCGCTTTTTCACCTTCACCAGCTGTTCGGCGACGAGCTGCTTGATCCAGGTGTCGGTCGTGCCCTGCGGAAGATGGATGTAACCGGCCGGGTACGGCTCACCGTCGATCGGCTGATTGAGGTTCAGCCAGGCGTACGTCTCGCTCTTGAAAACTGCGACTGCGACCGTCCACAGCTGGGCGCCGCGCCGCAGCTTTCGGCCGCTCATCGTGATATCCACCCAGGTCGGGCCGGACACCGGCGCGGAACTGTCGAACCGGGGAACCCCTTTGACGGCCATCACCAGCCGGGGATGGCGGCGCGCCCAGCGATAGACCTGGGTGGTCGAATATCCGTCGCCGGTATCGATCGCCCAGCGGGCGGGCCGCATCATGCGGCCGCCTGCGGCCTCCCATTCGCGGCCGAGCAGCTGGTCCATCTCGGCCCAGATTTCGTCCTTCGCCGGGTCGCCATCGATGACGAGATGATCGACTAGGGCGCTTTGCAGCCCCGGCCCCCATGCCCAGATGTCAATCTCGATGCGATTGCGCTGCACGTCCGCGCCCGCGGTGAGCAGCCCCGCCCAGTCCGGCACCTGGCCCAAGGTCAGATCCTTCGATCGGCGCTCGTACAGGCGCTCCCACTGCGGGGCCTCGCCCTTTTCCGCCCAGGTCTCGCCGAGGGCGGTGTTCGTCCACGTCTTGAGCGTCTCCGGATTGTCCTTCGCGTCGAGGAAGGATTTGACCGTCTCCGCCAGCTTCACCCAGCTGGAATAAGCCTCCCAGATGTGAAAGCCGGCCACCCCGCGAAAAGGCTGCGTCGCGCGCCACTCACCCCTGCGGATCGCGGCCCAGCGCTCGGCATCGGTCCAGATCGTGCCGCAGTCCTCGGCAGCGCAGAGATATCCGGCCGTCTGGTGGAGGTGCTCGCCGCTCGGGCTCTTGTCCCAGCGAACCTGCTCCCATTTCAGCACCTGCATGTGCCCGCAATGTGGGCATGGCACGAAGAAATAGCGCTGATCGCTCAGCTTCCAGGCCGCGTCGATGCGGCTCACGCCGTCGATGGTCGGCGTCGATCCGGCAAGGCGCTTCCGGTTCCAGAACGTCGTGGTGCGCTTGAACGCGAGCGAGAGCGGGTCCCCCTCCGATCCGGCCGAGGCCGGATAACGGTCGATCTCGTCGGCCAGCACCACACGGATCGGTCGCGAAGCGAGCGAGGCCGGGCTGTTGCCCCCTGCGATGGTGATGTGCCCGCCCGCGAACTTCTTGTGCAGGATCGTGTTGCCACTGTCGCGCGCCTTGCTGTCAGCGATCCGGGCCGTCAGGCACGGCGTGTCGCGGATCATCGGCGCAAGCCGGTCCTTCGACCAGGCCTCGCCCATCTCCAGCGTCGGCTGCAGCACCAGCATCGGTGCCGGATCCTGATCGACGAAATAGCCGACGATGTTCCCGATGATCGCCGTCCACCCGACCTGGGCGGACTTCTTGACCACGATATCGGTGACCGTCGGGTCAGAGACCGCGTCCATGATCCCGCGCTGATATTCCGCGCGGGCGGTGTCCCATTTACCGGGCTCGGCGCTGTCCTCGGGGCTTAGATACCGGTTTTGATCGGCCCACTCGCTTACCGTCAGCTTTGGCGGCGGCGCCAGCACCGGAAACCACGTCGCTGCCGCTTCCACGATCGCCTGGCTCGGCAGCAACAGGGGCGGGAGCTTCGCTCTCACCGGCGCCGGGCTGGGCTTCGTCTGCCGGCGGGGCGAGCGCGACTTCGGTCGAGGCGAGCTCGGCGAGCGCTTCATGCACGAGCTCCGTGAGCTTGCCTTGAACCTCCAGCGCCGTCTGCATGGCGACCACCTGCGGCGCGGCGCGGGTCGGCAGGGCAAGGATCTTGGCGCGCACGCGGCCGAATGCTCCCTGGACAGCGCCGGCGACCTCGGCGCGGGGAAGCAGCTCAAGCCGCATCTGGGCGTTTTTCATTTCGGCGGCATCAGCCTGCGCCTTGGTCAGTCGCGCGCGTTCCGCATCGAGATCGAGATCGCCGCCACCTCCTGCGGCCTCAAACTTGATCGCGTAAAAGGCCTCGATGTTCTCGGCGAGCGTCGCGCCTTCGGCGGGCATTGAACCCCGGCTGCGCAGCTCGCCAATCCAGCGCTCCGAAACGCCGAGGACAGCAGCGATCTGCGCGCGGGTGGGCTCGTGCAGGTCGATTTCCACGGACTTCCCCCTCGAAAGCGCAAAAAAGCCCGGAAAACCGCCAAAAAATCCCAGAGGGAGGAGGAACTATAGAAATCCCTGGCGCTAGAAAAACGTCGGGCCTTCGCCCCCCGCATACCTCCTTGGCGGGGAAGGACCCGCGACCGGGGGGGGGGCTGGTGCCGGGGCGGGGCTGGCACGGAGCGCCCGGCATGTGGCTCGGCTGGCCTTCTTTCTCCAATGCTTCTAAATCCGCCGGGAGCGCACTCCCGTCGGGTAGAGGGCGAGGGCAGTGAAGGTGGCGTCCTGCGCTAAACGGGGCTCGCCCGCACCCAACTGACACCATGCTCGCCGAAGCGGCTCAAGCCGCTGCGCCGATAACCGGCTGTTCCCGGTTTGTTACCTCATCAGGCACAAGATGCCAAGAGGCGACGCGCACGCGGAAGCGGCCGCCAAACGCCACCACGTTGAACTTGCCGCGGCCACCCTCGACGACACCGCTCATGCCTGCGAAAATCCCGTCGGGCACACGCACCGACTCTCCGCGCTTATAGGGCTGCGCCTTTCGCCGGATCCGCTGCTCGCGCGCTGTCTGCTCTGCCGCACGCAACTCGCGCAGATCGCTGTCACCGATCTCCGGCACCTTGCCGGCCCAGCGGAAAACCGAGAACGCGGGATGCTCGCTGGTCACCGCTTTCGACAGGGCGAGCAGATCGGTCAGGTGCCCATACCGGGCAAACACGAATGTCGGCAAAATCGGAATCTCGATCTCGCGCCGCACCTTCTTTCGCGGGACGCACCGTTCGACCAGCTGCACCGGCGTCCACGCCTCGATCCCCGCCTCAGCGAGCGAGCGGGCGAGGCCGATTGTCGAGCGCGGGTTCGTCCGCAGAATGATCCAGCCCATGCCCATGTTTCGCGCGCTCCCTGTCCTCGTCATCGTGTCGATCAAGCCGCCGCCTGCTCCGGCGCCACACCCGCCGCGCTGAGATCGTCGGCGCTGATATGCCCGGCCGCGAGCCCCATCCGGACAATATGGGGCGGCAGCCGGCGCAGCTCCTCGGCGCTCAGCGGGCGGGCGCTGCAATCCGTCAGGCGCGGGGTGGCAGCGGCGGCCACCTCGGCCATCAGCCGCTCCAGCCGCATGATCGCGCGCCGGTGCCGGGCCTCGATATCCCGCGCCTTGGCCCGCACATGCCCGTCCACCTCGCTCAGAAACTGCATCGGCACATGCAGCGCCTCGCGCGCCGCCTTGATCGCCGTCCTGGGCGCGAGGTCGGACAGGGCCGCGACCAGCGCCACCAGCCATGCCTTCGCCTGGTCGGGCGCAAGATGCGGCGCGATCTTCGCGCCGATCGGGCGGAGAGCATTCTCCAGTTTCTGCGCGGCTTCGGCCTTGGCAGCGCCGTCCAGTGCTTTCAGCGGCGCGAGCGATGCCTGATAGGCCGCGACCGTCGCCGCCACCGACGCGCCGTCCCGGTCGATCATCTGGCGCGCCGCCTCAGGCCGGAAAATGTCCTCCAGCGCGAGCGCGGCCAGCGCATGTTCCGCGGTTTCAGTGCTGGAGCCAGCCACTCGGTTTTCCATTCGATCCATTGCGGTGATCCTTCGGTGCGAACACGGTTTCCCAGCCTCGCTCGGTGGCAAGGTCGATCATGTCGCCGGGCGGCCAGCCGGCCTCGGCCAGCTCGGCCAGTTTCCTGCCCAGCAGGGCGTAAGCCCGCTCGGTCAGCGGCTTGCGGCGCTGGCGGACGAAACCAGTCCACTGCTCGTCCGTCACCCCAGCCGGGGCCGGGAAAGCCGCGGCCTTACGTGCGCGCGGTATCCCCTCCGGGTGGGGGCGTGGGGGTGGGGGTGTTTGGGGGGTTTGGGGGGGATTAGGGGGAGGGGGAGAGGGGGCGGGTTCGTCCGTGATGTCACATCCTGTCACGTGACATTCCGTGACGTTCTGTGACTGCGCGGACCGCGCCGCCCGGCTTTCGGCCTGCCGCTTGCGATCACCAGCCCGTCGCCGCTCGAGCGCAGCCGCCGCCGCGTTGGCCTCGGCAAGCGCCATGGCAACATCGGCGACGAGGTCAGCCGGCGTTCCGGCCGCGATCAGGCGAGCGAGCAGGTCCGCGCTCACCGATCAGCCCCGCACATTTTAGTTGTGCTTGGCCCGGCCCCACGGTCCGTCGCGCGCAAGATTGTGCGCAAAAAAATACACACGGCCCATTGACGCGGGCGCGCATCGTGTGTATATATTTGCGTATAGAAAGGAGGAAGCAAAGCGATGGGTGACAGCGATGAGATCATCCGGCGCTTGAAGAAGGAAGGCTGGCACGAAGTTTCCCACACGGGCAGCCACAAGACCTTCAAAAAGGCTGGAATGGAAAAGCTGGTCACCGTTCCCCATCCGCGAAAAGACATTGGAAGGGGGCTAAAACGGGCGATCTGGAAGGCGGCGGGGTGGCTCTGAGAGCCGCCCCGCTCGCGGGAAACCCGATTTAGCCGTTCGTAGCTTTCACCTTTTGAAGTGCATGAAACCATAAACGGGGAACGACCATGTATTATCTGACTTTTGTATTCGATGATCCCGGCGGCTTCGGCTTCGTCGCACCCGATGTGGAGGGCTTCACGGCTCATGTTGAGACCGAGGACTTTTCCGTCGCGGTGTCCGAGGCCCGCAAGGTGCTCGCCGCTCACCTGACGGCTCTTCTCGATGCCGGCGGCCAGCTCCCGCGCGCGCGCTCCATCAAGGAACTTGCCGCTCAGGAGGATCTTCGCCCCGATTTTGAGGAGGCCTTGACCACTGTGATGCTGCCGGCGCTGGTGAGTTCTGGTCGCACAAAGCGGGTCAATCTCAGCCTCGACGAGAATACGATTCAGCTGATTGATCAGGCGGCGCGCGAGCGTGGTCTGACCCGTTCGGCATTCGTTGCCGAGGCGGCAAGGGAGCTGGCCTGAAATGGTCCAGGGGGTGCTCACGCCAGCACCCCCCAATCCCTTAGCCGCTCCAGCCCTTCGTCGACGCTGCGAAACACCGCGTGCCGGACGCCGCGATGCTCACACCAGAGGCGGAAATCCTCCTGCGCGTCGGTCAGCGCGCCGCGCCCATGCTTGGCCTCGAGCGCGCCCGCGCCGTCAGCCCACATGAATGCGTAATCTCCCACGCCGACATGCATGCCCATGGCGCGCGAGATCGCCGCCCGGACGCCGGTGCGGTGCCCGAAGCACAGTTCCTGCGCCGGGTGCAACCACACCGCCCGCAGCCGGCCGTCGAGCGTCGCGGCGCGCAGCTCGTTCGCGAAGGCGACGCACATCGCGTCCTCCGGCCCCGGCCGCGCACCGCGCAGCGGCCGATACGCCATGAGCCGCGCCAGAAAAGCCGGCACCCTCACCGGACGGCCCCCGATTCCACCTCAAGCCGCAGCTGCGCCAACCGTTCGGCACGGCGCTGCTCGGCCGCCGCCCGGCGCTTGGCGGCAGTGGCCCGGCCGCCCGCGCGCAGTCGCCGGTCGGTGTCGGCAAGCGTTGACGCAAGCTCCTCATTGAGGAGCCGGATGTGAGCCGCGGTGCGCGCGCAGCTGATCGCGCAGATCGCGCAGCACAAGACGGAACAGAAAATGGCGGCCGTCATCAGTCGAGCCCCAGCGCGGTGCGATAGGTCTCAAGCAGCGCGTCGGCCTCCTGCCGGGCGTTCTTTTCCATCCGGCGCAGGCGCACGATCGCCCGCATGGTCTTGACGTCATAGCCATTGGCTTTGGCCTCGCCATAGACGTCGCGGATATCGTCGCTGATGCCCTTCTTCTCGTCCTCCAGGCGCTCGATGCGCTCGATGAAAAGGCGCAGCTGTTCGGCGGTCACGGTATCAGACATGTCGGGTCTCCTCGGTGTTGGATTGGGCGCGGCGCTCGGCCGCATAGGTGTCGGCCCAGCCGATCTTGCCGGGGGCGTTGCGCGCGCGGCGCTCGAGGGTGCGGCGCTTGTAGCGCACGGGCAGGCCCGCCTCTTCGCGCCAGCGCTGCACTACGTCGTAGCTGACCCCGTAATGGGCGACCGCGCTCTGGATGCCGAGCTCGGCGATCCGCTCGGCCAGATCGGCCGGGCGCGGGAATGCCCGCCGCGTGCCCCGCGACTTGTGCTTGCGCGCGACCTCGGCCGCCCAGCGGGACACCGTGGCCTGCCCGGTGCGATAGTGCCGGGCGAGATCGCTGATCGACATGGTGTCGGCCAGCAGCGCGAAGTCCGACGGCCGTGGCCGCCGCTTGGGGCTGCGGTACGGCTCAAAGCCGCGGGCGATGCAGCGGCGCAGCGCCTCGACCGATCTGCCCATCAGCAGCGCGCAGGTGTCGAGCGTGTGCACCTCGCGCAGCCGCTTGAGCCGCGCGCATTCGGCCGCCGTCATGTGATGGGGAAGGCCGCGCGGCGTCATCCGGCCGCTCCGTCGATCAGCCGGATCGTCCGCCGCAGCATCCGCTGTTCGGGCTGGGTGAGCGCGCGCTGCCGGCTGATCCGGTCCAGCTGATCGAACCGCGCCCGGGCGCAATCGAGCAGCGATGTCGTCGGCCGCCACGCATCCGGCACCGCGATGCCGGGCGCCAGACAATAGCCGGCACGGGGCGGCTTGCGGCTGTCGATCGCATAGCCGGCCGCGCGCAGCTGCATGATCTGCGCCTTGAGGCAGCCGACGCTCACCACCTCGGCCCAGATCGTCAGATCGGTGCCGTGCAGCCAGTCGCCGGCGGCGGCCAGCGCGCCGACGATGGCGCGCTGCTGTGGCGACGCCGGCGGGGTGGTGGTGTTGGTCATGCCGAGGCCTCGAACTTGCCGACCTCATTGCCCCAGACATTCCAGCCCGGCCGGACGGTGCGGGCGAACAGCTCGAGATACGGGCCGCCGACCAGCGCCTCGATCCGGGCATATTGCTCGTCAGGCTTGCGGCTGTGCTCCCGGCGCGGTGCGATGATGGCCTGGCGGACGCTGGCTGAGCGGCGGCGCGGGTTGCCGCGCGTGAACAGCCAGCACGGCTCGACCTGCTTGCGCGTCCAATAGCCGAAGCTGATGCGCGGCTCCGCGATGTCCCCGGTGAACATGTTCACCTGATCCGCGTCGATCATCCGCTGCTTGAGCCAATAGAACGCGTCGGTCTTGAACTCGAAGCCCCACGCCCGGGCAAGCTCTATGCCTTCCGCCAGATGCGATCCGACCAGCCACATGAACAGGGCACAGTCTTTCGCGGCAAACTCGCCGACGGGCAGCGCAGCGAGCTGCTCGAGCGTGAGGGTCCGGTAATGATCCTCGGCGCAGCGGTGCGGCGTCATGTTCTCGCCGCTGAACGTCCGAAACGCCCATGGCGGGTCGGCCAGGATCGCGCCGAAGCGCTTTCCCCCAAGCGCCCGCCGCATCGCGGTCGCATTATCGATCGTCTCGCCGGGCAGCTGGAAGCATTCCGGCGCCGGCGGGTTCAGCGCATCCTCGGCGTCGACGAGCGCGCCCTCGCCCGGCACCAGCCCGGCAAGCGCTTCTGCCTCCGCCGTCGCAACGCCCGCGCGGCGCGCGACGCGATAGCGGCGCAGCTGCAGCGATCCGGCCGGGGCGGGTGCGCCGGGCAAGGCTTGAGCGTTCCCGGAAGCGGGGGCTTCCGGGGCGGTTTCGGCAGTCATGTGATCCCCTCTCCGGGCGGCCCCGGCGTGTCGGCCTGTCCTCGTCAGCCGTGTGTGATGGCGCTCTGCATTTCAGCGATCAGCTTGCGCGACCGGCTGCGGAGCTTGGCGTCCTCGACATGGTCGATGCGCCCGTCCGCGCGCGCGGTGCAGATTTCGGCGGTCAGCTGGGCGGCCTCCGCCGCCACGACATCCCAGCCGGTGTCCTTCGGCTCGATGGCGGCCAGGCTGTGGCCGCTGTCCTCGATCAGCATCGAACAGAGGTCGCTCAGCCCCGGGATCCGCGCCAGCTTGATGAAAACCTGGAGCGGCATGGCCGATGCTTCGCGGCTGGGCAGCGGCTTGTAGCTGCGCAGCGTGTCCTCCGGCGTGCCGGTCGCCTTCGCCAGCACCGCGATGGAATAGCCGCGGCTGTCGGCAGCCACGAGGAACGCCTCCTGCCGGGCCTTGAGATTTCGGACAATCGGATCGTCGCGGGTCATGATTTCAGACGTCCCTCGGCAGATTGTGGCAGCATGGAAAAGACAGCCCCCCGACACGGCGACGACAGCGCGTCAGAAACGCGCCGCGCCGCCGCGCGCCCGGCCGCCAAAGGGGGGAAGACGGCGCGAGAGGGGAACGGATGGCCGCGCTCATGCAGCGGCCTCGATGTCGTGTTCGCGCGGCGCGCGCGCCGGGCAGGCGGCGGCGACACAGCGCGCCACCTCGGGATGCCAGGCACTGACGCCGCACCGGTCGCAATAGCGGGCGCAGTCATTGGCCGGGCGCTGGCGGGGGGTGTGAATCGTCAGCATCACATGACGTCCTTGAACCAGTTGGAAATCGCCCGCGTCGCCCCGCGCAGCGCGAAAGCGCGATGCGCGACAAGCGTGCTGGGCAATCCCGCGCCGGACGCGAACACCGCGACTTCGATCATGTCGCGCTGCACGTCCATGCCGGCGGTCGGCACAGGGCGCGGGGGACGGGGAGAGCGGGTCATCTCAGCCTTCCCGTTCCGCAAAGCGGTCCTTGTCGGCGATGGCCGCGTCATACGCCGCCTGCTGATCCGCGATCATTGCGTCGAGGGTGTAGCGATCCACGTCGATATCCATCGCAATCGCCGTTTCGCGCAGGTCCTTCAGCAGGCTCAGGCGCTGTTCTGCGCGCCGCGCGATGGCGAAACGCTGCCAGTAGTTCGTCGTCCGGTCGAAGGCCGTATCGATCGGGTCAGCCGTGCCGATCTGCGCGCCGACGCTGCCCGCTTGCGGGGGATTGTCCGCCGGGCGCGCGCCGATCAGCAGCCAGTTGAGCAGGGCGCGGCAATCGGCCTCAAGCAGGCCGGGGTCATCGCGGCTGAGCGCGATGTCGTCGAAAACCGTTTTCACGACTTGCTGCCGCAGTTCGACTTCGGGAGTGGGTCGTGTGCGCCCAGGCCGCTTGATCTCCCGGTCCCCCGCTTCCGCCAGAAAGCGCGCGATCCAGTGCGCGTGTTCAATCCAGTCGGGCAGGTTGCTTGTGCTCGATCCGATCAGATGCCTTGCGGCAAGCCGATGGTTGATCGTGATTTCGGGCTTATTCATGCGGCCTCCCGGTCATGATCATCGTCGAGCCCGAAGAAGTCGTTGGCCGTCACCGCGCCGCCGGTCGCCGCGACGATACGCGGCATCAGCTTGCGGCTGGGGATCGTCACGCCTTCGGCGGCACGGGTGATTGTCGACAGCGAGACGCCAAGCTGCTCCGCGAGGCGGGATGCAGAGTTGCCGGGGATGTCGAGCCATTGCCGGAGTTTCATAGCACCCCCGACATTGCATATTATGCAAGTTGCATCAAGCCTGAACTTGCATGTGGCGCTCTGGTCGGAGGTTGCGTGTCATGCAAACCCATGCGGATGCGCATAATGCTGCCACAGCTTCGCGAAGCGCTGGGCCTCACCCAGGACGATATCGCTGACCGGCTGCAGGTCTCGACCTCGCAGGTCAGCCGCTGGGAAAGCGGTCGCTCGAACATCCCCAGCGAACGTCTGCCGCAGATTGCGTCGGCATATCAGTGCCGTATCTCCGACATCTTCAATGATGGGGATGGACAGTTTCAGTCTGTCGGGCCTACCCTTTACGTCAAAGGTGAGGTCGCGGCAGGTGTTTGGAAACAGGCGTGTGAGTACGAGCCGGCGGATTGGGAACCCTACACCGGCAGGCCTGATATAACCGTGCCGGTCGCGAGCAGATTTGGCCTCGTCGTCGTCGGCGAGAGCATGAACGAGGTCTACCCCCCGGGCACCATCCTCGATTGCGTGAGCATCCTCGCAGGCGTCGAGGTGGTGAACGGCAAGCGGGTGATCGTGCAGCGCGTCAACACCGCCGGCGACTGCGAAGTGACCGTCAAGGAGTATTTCCAAGACGATCAGGGCGTGGAATGGTTGGTCCCGCGTTCGCGCAACCCGTCGTTCCAGTCTCCGATTCGGGTGGATCAGCCTGAGGACGACATCGTCGAATGCAGCATTGTCGCTGTGGTGGTCGGGTCTTATCGCAAGGAGTGACGGGCGGTGCGTGAAGGCGGTGCAGTGCTGATCGTGATCGGTGTCGTCGTCAGCATCGCCTCATTCTTCCTCACAACCACAGTGGACACCCCGGCCGATCTGACGGGTATGTCATCGCAGGTATTCAACAGCGGCCTGCTTCAACGCCAGATGATGGTGCTCCATGTGGGCCTGGCGATCGGGATCTCTGGAACATTGCTGTTTGCGGCCAGCGAGCTTGCGGCGCGCCGGCCGCCGATCGATCATCAGGTGCAACCCGCCCCGCGAACTGCGGTTGAGCAGCCGGGCGCAACCACCCCGTCGCCGCCTGCAACGCCGGCTACGCCGGCCAGCCCAGCCGCGAGCGCTGTCCCAGTCGACGACGATGAAAACGGCAAGACCGGTCGCCTGTTGGTGGCAGTGCTTTTCCTGCCGGCGGTGGTCGTTCTGCTGGCGGTGATGGCGATGCTTACGGCATCGTAACGGTCGCCAGTTTGCACATTGTGCAAGTTTTGGATTGATCAAGATTGCGTAATATGCAAGTAAGCGCGGACAGGCCCTGACCTGCCGCGCCCTCCTGGCCGGCACGAGAGACGGGCCGGGAGGCTGCAATGGTTTCACCCGTCGACGACGATCCGGACGTGCGCCAGGCCGTTCGGGATTTCCTGCCGCTGGCCGCGCTGATCCGCGAGCGCCGGGCGGAGCTGGCCCGCCTGGGCGATCAGGCCGGTCAGGCTGTGCGCGACCATATCCGCTCGCTGATGGGCGACATCCAGACGCGCGCCGCGCGCATCGGTGTCGATTTCGATGTGCTGATGGTGCTGCTCAATGCCGAGCTTGACGCGCGGTGGCGGGGCGGGGGCAGGGCGCCCACCCGGCCGGGGCCTCAGACGCTGCTGACGGCTGTCGTCAACGCCGAGGCGGCGGTCGATCAGGCCCGGCAGGAACTGCTGCGCGCGCAGGCCCGCCTCCGCGGTGCCGAGAATAATCTGCGCGCGGCCGAGGCGGCCTATCGCAGCTATGGCGGCGGCAAGCTGGTCGAGGCGGCGTGATGCGCGCCTTCCGCTTTCCCCGCCTGCCGGGCCGCCCCGGCTTTGACGCGCGCTGCGCGCCCCCGCCGCTGCTTTCGCTCGCCCAGATCGTCGGCGCCCTGATCATGGGGCCGGCGCTGCTCGCCCTCATCTGCCTCACACTCATGGTGATGCCGTGACCCACCGGATTATCCGCCACCCGCTCGATTACAGCCCGCCGCGCATCAGCGATCTGCCGCCCGATCACGCGCGCATCGTGCTCGCCGCGCGGGACGATGCCGCCCGCGACCGCTGGATGCGCGCGCGCCAGCCGGCCGGCTTGCTCGCCCGCCTCCGTCAAAGGTTCCTCCCGCACCGCGCAAGTCTCTCTCTCCGCGCGGCACCTCGTGCCGGCACTGGCGATCCCGGTGCCGGCACCCTTTTCCGAGGACGCGGCGGGGAAGGGGAGGCGGCCTGATGCAGCCCGATCTGATCGGATATGCGACCCCGGCCGAACTCGGAGAATGGGCGGAGACGTACATGTCGCAGCGGCCGGCCGATTTCGTGATCGGGCCTTCCGCCAACCCCTATCTCCGTCGCTGGTGGCTGATCCCGCGCAACGCGCGCTGCAACGTCTATCTGCACGAAATCCTGCGCAGTGACGACGATCGGGCGCTGCACGATCACCCTTGGAACAACATCTCGCTGCTGCTGAGCGGCAGCTATATCGAGCATACCCCCGAGGGCGTTTTCAAGCGCCAGGCCGGCGACGTCGTGGCGCGCGCGGCGACCGATTCCCATCGGCTGGAAATCCCGGAAGGCGGTCGGGCGGTGAGCCTGTTCATGACCGGGCCGAAGGTGCGCGAATGGGGTTTTCACTGCCCGCGCGGCTGGGTGCACTGGCGCGATTTCACCGCCGGCCCCAACGGCGAGCTGATTGGCCGCGGCTGCGGGGAGATGGCGTGATGGCGGCCGGTCTGCCCGATCTCGCGCCGAACGAACGACTCCTGCCCACCGAAGCGCGTTTCCTGCCGCCGGTCGTGCCGTCGAAGCACAACAGCTGGCGCGCGGTGCGCGGCGAGGCTCAGCGCTATACCGAGTGCCAGCTGCGCGCGCTGCGCGAACGCGGCGTGGATCCGGCGACCGTCGAGGATGTGCTGGTGCGCCAGCCGATCAGCTCGCGCGAGTTCGTGATGCCGATGATCAAGAACCCGACCTACGTCATGCCGTGCCCGATCCTGCGGCGCAGCCCGCAGCTCGGCGAACTGCTCGTGATCGCCCCGGCAGGCGATCTGCGCTGGGTCACAGCCGATGGCCGGATCACCAACCGCAAAGTCTGGGGGCGAGCATGACACATGTGATGATCGATATCGAAACGCTCGGCACCAGGCCGGGCAGCGTGATCCTGTCCATCGGCGCGGTCGCATTCGACCCCTTTAACGGCGCGGTCTTTCAGAGCGGCGACCCTTGGTACGAAAGCTTCTACACACAGGTTTCGCCGCGCAGCTGCCAGAATCACGGCCTCACGATCGACCCTGAGACCGAACAATGGTGGCACCGTCAATCACCCGAAGCGCGCGATGCCGCGCTGGGCAAGGGCGTGTCGCGCAATGCTGGCGGCGGCAGGACGGGCAAGCCGACGCTCAAAGAGGCTCTCGCAGCCCTCGACAGCTGGTGGCGCACTCTCGATCCCAAATTCATCTGGGCGCACGGCCCCGGCTTCGATCTCCCGCTACTGGAAGCCGCATATCGCGCGATCGGCTGGCGCGAGCCGTGGCGCTATGACGCCGCCCGCTGCACCCGCACGATCTACGACCTCGCCGGCGTCAAGCCGGACCGCAGCCAAGGCACCCATCACCACGCGCTGGACGATGCAATCGCCCAGGCCAAGGCCGTGATCGACGCCTATCACAAGCTCGGCCTGTCCCGAGCCGCGCGGGAAGCGGCGTCCGCCGCCGCCGACCATGTGCTTGGCCTGAAGCCCCGCGTCGAAGCGCATGAAGCGGAGGGCCGGGCCGATGGCTGATATCGAAAATCGGATTGCCGAGCTGAACGCGGAAATCGCGCGGCTGCGCGAAGAACTGCGCAAGGCCAATACGCCGTTGTGGTTCTACGCCCTTGATTGTGAGGACATGTGCGCCTTTTCCGTTCAAGAGGCGATTGAATGGCACGATCTCGATCCGGGCGATCATGTCGTTCGCATTTCGACGGCGCGGCCT
The DNA here is from genome assembly GCF_059803575.1 of Sphingomonas sp. URJC2. Classification (NCBI taxonomy): domain Bacteria; kingdom Pseudomonadati; phylum Pseudomonadota; class Alphaproteobacteria; order Sphingomonadales; family Sphingomonadaceae; genus Sphingomonas; species Sphingomonas sp. URJC2. Next base: position 59,343 of record NZ_JAPFGX010000005.1, on the reverse strand, counting down.
TGCCCGGATCTGTGGTGCGCCGTCCGGGTCACATCCGACCCGGACGCTGACCAGCGACACACCTTCACCGAGCACGCCACCGAACAAGCCGCGCGCGCGGCCCTCGCCAAAGCCAAAGCGGAGGGCCGGGCCGATGGGTGAGCAGGTAGAATTCAGCGTGCTTGCCCGCGGCAAGGCGTGGGACGCCCCCGCCACCGCAGCCTTTCGGTCGGATGACCGGGCGAGCGTCATCCTTGAGATCACCGATCTGGATGGACGGCTGCCGCAACCGTTCGTCGCGCTCTCGGTGGTCTGCAACGGGCGCGGCGTGAAGGGGCTGATCCACGCTGCCACAGCGCGCGATCTGGCGGCACAAATCATCGCAGCAGCCGACCTGCTAGAGGCCGGCGCAGCGTCCTTGGAGGCGCAGTAAGATGGCTGAGCACACGCACATCGAATGGACCGAGGCGACCTGGAACCCGATCACGGGCTGCTCGGTCACCTCGCCGGGCTGCACCAACTGCTATGCGATGGCGCTGGCCGGGACGCGGCTGGCCGACCACCCGAGCCGCGCGGGGCTGACCCAGCCGAGCAAGGCCGGGCCGGTCTGGACCGGTGAGGTGCGGCTCAACGAGCAATGGCTGGACCAGCCGCTGCGGTGGAAGCGCCCGCGCATGATCTTCGTCTGCGCGCACGGCGATCTGTTTCATGAGGCGGTGCCGGATGAGTGGATCGACCGCGTGTTCGCCGTCATGGCGCTCTGCCCCCAGCACACCTTCCAGGTGCTCACCAAGCGGTCGGCTCGGATGCGGGATTATCTGAATGCTCGCGGCGGACATGGTGACACGCCGGGCCATCACATTATGCACGCAATGGACGGCATCACGCGCGAGAGGTGGCCGCAACTGTCTTGGCCTCTCTCGAACATCTGGCTGGGCGTGTCGGTGGAGGATCAGGCGCGCGCCGACGAGCGCATCCCCGATCTGCTCGCCACCCCGGCGGCGGTGCGCTGGATCAGCGCCGAGCCGCTGCTCGGGCCGGTGGATTTGCGGCATTTGCCCGCCTTGATAGCCGGTGTTGATCGGCCTCTGCTCCGCACTGATGCGTTACACGGCAAGCACCATTGCGGGGCGGGTTGGTCGCCGGTTCAGAGGCTCGACTGGGTCGTCGTCGGCGGCGAGAGCGGCAAGGGCGCGCGCCCGATGCACCCTGATTGGGCGCGCTCCCTGCGCGACCAGTGCGCGGCGGCGGACGTGCCGTTTTTCTTCAAGCAGTGGGGAGAATGGTTCCCCTATGGCGAGCTGGACGCCGACGGGCACCAGAACAGCCGCACAAGAGGCGAGCAACCCGGGCTGTGGCACACCTGGGCGAACGGCGGAGGGTTTTCGGTCAAGATCGGCAAGCGCCGCGCTGGCCGCCTGCTCGACGGCAAACTCCACGACGCCACGCCGCGCGCTGCGGAGGGCCGGGACAATGCCTGAGCGGGTCCAACTGTCGCGCCGCAAGGGCTGGCGCATGCCCCCGAACACGGTCAGCGTCGCGCGTCCGGGGAAGTGGGGGAACCCGTTCACAGTGAGGGGGTGCCGCGCGGCAGGCTTTGTCGGCACGGATGCCGAGCTTGCCGCGCGCGTCGTCGGCGCGTTCCGAGCGTGGCTGACCAGCCCGCACTGGCGCGAGAACTGGTCGGGGCCAGAGGCCGAGCGGCGGCGGAACACTATTCTCTCCGAACTGCCCAGTCTGCGCGGCAAGAACCTCGCCTGCTGGTGCCCGCTCGATCAGCCGTGCCACGCTGCCGTGCTGCTTGAACTGGCGAACGCTGCGGAGGGCCAAGCGCATGGCTAAGCCGACCGTCATCGATGAGGTCGAGCAGCGGCTCCAGGCCGCCGAGGCATCATGCGGCAGCTACGCCGACGATCCGGGCGGCTTCCATGCGCGTCACCGGGCGGCGATGGCCGAGCTGGCCGAACAACTCGCCGAGCGCTTCGACGCGCGGATCAGCGTTCGCTGGGACGGGTGCCGCGTCACCATCGCAGGCATCTCGGCAACCAGCACAACAGGACTGTACGGGGCGCTCCGCAACTGGATCCGCGCCGCCCGGCGCAAGGAGGCACAGCAGCCATGAAGAACAAGCTCCGCGACCTCAACGACCATCTCTTTATGGCCTTGGAGCGGCTGAACGACGAGGACTTGGACGCCGAGAAGATCGAGCGGGAGGCCCAGCGCGCGGACGCGATCGTGAAGATCGCCGATCAGATCGCCCGGGGCGTCGATCTGCAGCTGAAGGCTGTGCACCTGATCGCCACCCATGGCGACCGGTTCAAGGGGCATCTCACCATGCTCGAAAGCAAGCCGCAATGAAGAGGCGGCCGATCATCTACAGCGCCGATGAGCTGGCGTGGCTGGAGGCAAACCGGACTTTGCCGATCAGCGAGTATCACGCCGCCTTTCTGGCCGCGTTCGGTCGGGAAGACGTGTCCGCCGGCCACCTCCATGCCCTGCGCAAGCGCAAGGGCTGGAAGACGGGGCGAACCGGGCAGTTCGCGCGGGGTGCCGTGCCGGTCAACAAGGGGCAGAAGTGCCCCGAAGGTAAGGGCGGGCGTCACCCCAATGCGCGGCGCACCCAGTTCAAGCCGGGGACGCGCCAGGGCGTGGCGGTCAAGCTCTACAAGCCCATCGGCACCGAGCGCCTGAGCAAAGAGGGCTATGTCGAGCGCAAGATCCACGACGGCCTGCCGCTGCAATCCCGGTGGCGCGCCGTCCACCTGCTGCGCTGGGAAGAACAGCACGGGCCGGTGCCGGCCGGTCACTGTCTCAAGTGCCTCGACGGCAACCGCACCAACACCGATCCGTCCAACTGGATCGCTGTGCCGCGCGCGATGATCCCGCGCCTTGCAGGCGGCAACCGCTATCGCCGCGTCGTCCCGTACGATCAGGCCGCGCCCGAACTGCGGCCGCTCCTCCTGGCCGCTGCCAAGCTCGAGCACGCCGCGCGCACGAAGCGCAGCCGTAAAGGCAAAGCATCCGAGGACGTGGAGCCATGAGCTACGCCGAAACCACCAAGGTGCCGTTCGAGAGCAGCATCGCCGAGATCGTTGGCGTCGTCCGCAAGGCCGGCGGCAGCCAGATCGTGCAGGCTGACATGGGCGACCACTTCGCGCTGATATTCACGCTCGCCGGCCGCATGATCCGGTTCCGGGTGTCTTTCCCGACGCCGGAGCAGGTCAAGAAGATGACCGGCCCGCGCCAAGATCCCGAACGGGTCGCAGAGCAATGGCGTCGCCAGCGCGGCCGGGCGCTGCTGCTCGTCATCAAGGCGAAGTTCGAGAGCATCGCGGCGCACGTCGAGACGGTTGAAGAGGCGTTCCTGGCGAACGTCGTGATGGCGGACGGCCAGACCCTCTACGACCGCGTGAAGGAGCCGATCGCGCTCGAATACCAGTCCGGGGTTTCGTCGCCGCTGATGCTGACCGGCCCGCAGCCGGGAGGGCGCGCATGAGCGCCCTCCGAGAACTCTTGATTCCGCTGCGCACCGCCCGCCTGCGCGTCGGCACGGAAGCGCAGCTGCAAGCAGATATCGGCGCAGCCTTGACCAGTCTCGGCATATCGTTCGAGGCCGAAGCCCGCCTATCGCAGCGCGACCGGATCGACTTCCTGACTGCTGAGGGCATTGGGATCGAGGCGAAGGTCAAATATCCGAAGCGCGCGATTTTCCGCCAGCTCGCGCGCTACGCTGAGCACGATCAAATCAAGGCCCTTGTGCTCATCACGGCCACTGCGCTTGGCCTGCCGCCAGAGATCAGCGGTAAGCCTGTCTACTTCATCTCGCTGGGGAGGGCCTCGCTATGAGCTATGGCGAGCTTCGCTTTGAGCCCGGCCCGCCCGCCAAATGGTGCGTCACCCGGCTCGCGCCACACGTCGCGGTGAAGTTCAAGCGCATGTTCCCGAACGTGCCGCAGTCGGCCGTCGAGATCACGCTGTCCGACACGGATGACGTCCGGGCCGACCTCGAGTGGTTCCTCGTCCGCTACCCGCTGGAGGGAGCCGACCGACACCTGTTGGCGGAAGGCACCGCGCGGTTGACCAAGCGACTGGCCGAGCGCGACCGGATCCTGCTGCCGGACTGGACGCCGGGGCCGCTGACGGGCTTCCGGCCGGGCTTCGCGCCGTACCGGTATCAGGCCCAGGCCGCAGCCATCGCGCTCAAGACCGGAGCCCTGCTGCTGGGCGACGATGTCGGCCTCGGCAAGACGATCACCGCTGCGGCGATGCTCACCGGCGGCGCACCGCTCCCGGCGGCGATCGTCGTGCAGCCGCATTTGTCCGGCCAATGGAAGGCGCAGATCGAGCGCTTCACGACCCTCCGGGTGCACGAGATCACGACGACGAAGCCTTACAGCCTGCCCGAGGCGGACGTGTACGTGTTCCGTTACTCGAATGTCGGCAGCTGGAGCGACGTGATCGCGCAAGGGCTGTTTCGCACCGCAGTCTACGACGAAATCCAAGAGCTGCGCGGCGGCCTCGGCACGAACAAGGGTGTCGGGTGCCAACGTCTCTCGTCGCACGCTGAAGTCCGCCTCGGCCTGACCGCGACGCCGATCTACAACTACGGTTCCGAGATGTTCCACGTCATGGGCTTTGTGAAGCCGGATCTGCTGGGCGGCTGGCACGAGTTTGCTCTGGAATGGTGCAAGTCGACCGACTGGAAGGTCGTAAAGGATCCGGACGCGCTCGGCTCCTATCTGCGCGACACCGGCCACTTCCTCCGTCGCACCGAGGATGACGCTGCCGTCGACGCGGCGATGCCACCGCCGAACGTGATCGATTTCGAGGTGCCTTGGAACGATGCCGATGCCGATGCCGAGGAAGAGCTGGCGCGGACGCTCGCGCTCAAGGTCTTGCACAGCACCGACTTCATGGAGAAGGGCCGGGCGGCCCGTGAGCTTGATCTGATGATGCGGCAGCTGACCGGCGTTGCCAAGGCCCGCGCGGTCGCCACCTATGTCAGACTGCTGCTAAACGATTGCGACCGTGTACTCCTCGCCGGTTGGCACCGGGAGGTCTACGAGATCTGGCGCACCGAACTCGCGACGTTCGACCCTGTGCTCTACACGGGCAGCGAAACGGCCGCAGGCAAGGCCCGCAGCATCGAGGCATTCACCAAGGGCAGCGCGCGCGTGATGATGATCTCGCTGCGCTCAGGTGCTGGCCTGGACGGCCTGCAGCATCATTGCCGTGATATCGTGTTCGGAGAGCTCGACTGGTCGCCACAGGTCCACCATCAGGTGATCGGACGCCTTCGCCGGCCGGGCCAGCGCGACCAGGTGACGGCCCACTATCTGCACACGAACGGCGGCAGCGACCCCGTGCTGTTGGAGATGCTCGGCATCAAGAGCGATCAGAGCCGGGGCATCAATGCGCCCGGCCAGCTGGCGAAGGCCCGCTACACGGACGAAAGCCGTATCAAGCGGCTTGCGGCCTTCGTGCTCGGAGCCGGTGATGCAAATGCCGAGGCCGCCGCATGATCCCGCGCATCACCACCTACCGCTGGGGCGGCGGCGACGACGACTGCCCGACTTGCACGGTCGAAGGCTTCGGAATCGAGCTGCGCTGGCTCGGCCTGTATCTTGAACTCAACTTTGGACGCAGACGCCCATGAACGCTCGCGCTCTCCCGCTCGATCGCCTTCCCGACTGGCCCGAGGCCCTGACCCGGGAGGAGGCGCTCGCTTACACGAACCTCGCCGAGAAGATGTTCGACCGGCTGGAGCGCGCCGGATCAATCACAGGTCGGTTGATCGGCCGCAATGGCGCGAAGCTGTACCTGAGGGATCAGCTGCGGGCGGTGACGCACAATCTGTTCGGCAACGGCGCCAACGATATCGACGACGAGTTTGAGGGCATCGGTGGCTAAGGTCGCGCTCCCGAAATACATGATCCCGAAGCGCCGGGCCGACGGGTCGACCTGCTATTACTGGCAGCGCCCCAGCTGGGCACGCCCGCCGGCTGAGCGCCATGGTCGGCTATGCCCGGTCGCTTCGGAGACGCTGGGCACGGATCTCGCCGCCGCGATCGGCAAGGCTGAGATGCTCAACCGCCAGTTCGAAGAATGGCGGGTCGGGCTGGAAATGAAGCCCGCCGAAGGCACGGTGAAAGGGCTGCTGGCATGGTATCGCACACAGCCTCGTTTCGCCGACCTCGGGCCGCGCGCGGCGCGGGACTATCGCCACTATATGGGCCGGATCGAGGCATTCCCGCTCAAGTCGACCGTGCTTGGCGCGCGGAGGGCCGCTGAGATCGAGGCCCACCATGCCGACGCGATCTATCGCGCGGTGGCGAAGCGCGACGGTAAGCGCGCCGCGGCGTATTGGATGCAGATCCTGCGGCGGGTCTGGAACGAGGCAATCCGGCACCGGAAGATCAAGGGGCCGAATCCGTTCGCGAAAATGGGCATCAGCATGGTCGCCCAGCGCGGCAACCGGGCGACCAGCCGCGCCGAGTTTGATCGCTTCCGGCTGCAGGCGCGGGACATGGGCTTTCAGTCAATGGCGACGGCCGCGGCGCTCAGCTTCGAACTGGTGCGGCGCGTCAGCGACGTGTTTGGCTACCTGTTCGATCGGGCCGAGGATGAGGCTCCCACGATCGCCTGGGAGGACTATCGCCCGGGCGTCGAGATCGCCTTGCGCCAGGGCAAGACCGGCGATGCCCAGATCATCCCGCTTGCTGACGAGCACGGCCGGCCGCTCTATCCGGCGCTCGAGGAGGAGCTGGCGCGCATGGAGCGCGCGGCGGGCCATATCGTGATCTACGAGAAGACCGGGCGGCGGTTCACCGAGCAGCAGTCGATCAAGCTGTTCAACAAGATCAGGGATGCGGCCGGGCTACCCGGCGGGCCGGGCGGCATGACGCTGACCGGCTTCCGGCACGGTGGCGCGACCGAACTGGGCGACGCTGGCGTCGATGACATCCGGCCGATCTCCGGGCATCGGACGCTGGGGCAAACCGCGACTTACAACAAGGTGACCAAGACGAAGGCGCGCAACGCGGCGGCGCGCCGGCGGGCGCATGTTGAGACCAAGAGGTAATCTCGTTTCGGCCGTCGTTTGCATGGGTGGATTCGAGAGCGCATCGTCGGTAGGAACAAACCGCGATTGTCGGAACGTGTCTGAAAGCATTGTCTGAAAGACGCGCGCCGGACGCGCGAAATCAACCGCGAAAAGCACGCTTTTCCGGACGCTTGGCGGACGTGGCGAAATCGGTAGACGCAGCGGACTTAAAATCCGCTTCTCGACGAGAGTGCGGGTTCAAGTCCCGCCGTCCGCACCAGCGCGGGGCGGTTGGCCGCCCCCATGACCCTGCTCACCAGCCCTGCTTACCGGCTGCCGCGCAGCGCGTCGGCGGCGTCGCTCGCCAGCCGGTCGGCGCGTTCATTGTCGGGGTGGCCGGCATGGCCCTTCACCCAGATCCAGTCGATCCGGTGGGGGGCGGCGGCGGCGACCAGCCTTTGCCACAGATCGGCATTCTTGACCGGCTTGCGGTCGGCGGTGCGCCAGCCGTTGCGCTGCCAGCCGGGCAGCCATTTGGTCAGCCCGTCAAGCACATAGCGGCTGTCGGTCGACAGCCTGACGCGGCATGGCCGGTTGAGCGCCTCGAGCGCCATGATCGCCGCGGTCATTTCCATGCGGTTGTTCGTCGTCGGCGTTTCGCCGCCCGACAGGTCCTTTTCCCGGCCGCCAAAGCGCAGCACCGCGCCCCAGCCGCCGGGGCCGGGATTGCCCTTGCAGGCGCCGTCAGTTGCGATTTCGACGATGGGCAGTTCGGCAGGGGTGTCGGTCATCGCCGCGCGTAATGGTCGAGCCGGCGCAAAAAGGCGAGGGGGTCCTTGCGCGTCACCAGCGCGTCGGCGGGGGTGTTCAGCCAGTCCCATGCGCGGGTGAGCAGGAAACGCAGGCACGCCCCGCGCGCCAGCACCGGCAGCGCATCTTCCTCGCGCGCGCTCAGCCCATGGGCGGCGGCATAGCCGGCGCGCAGCGCGGCATCGATAGCCGGGTCGAAATCGGCCCCGTCGGCGCTGAAGCACCAGGCGGTCAGCGTCACCGCCAGATCCCAGGCGCGGATTTCGGTGCAGGAAAAATAGAAATCGATGATGCCGGTCACCCGGTCGCCCAGCATCAGCACATTGTCGGGGAACAGATCGGCATGGACGACCGCGCGGGGCAGGTCATCGGGCCAGTGCGCGTCGAGAAAGGCGAGTTCCGCCGCCACCCGCGCGCCCAGCCCGGCGGCAATGGCATCGAGCTGGTCGCCGCAGCGCGCGGCGAGCGCGTGCCAGCCCGCCGGGCCGAGCGTGTTCGGGCGCGTCCGCGCAAAACCCGCCAGCGCCCGGTGCATCTCGCCCAGCGCCACGCCCGCCGCCCGCGCCTGCGCCGCTGTCGGCTGCGACAGCGACACGCCGGGCAGAAACTCGATCAGGCAGGCCGGGCGGCCGGCGACCGTCTGGATCTGCGTTCCCGCCCGGTCGCGGATCGCGCGCGGCACCGGGCAGCCGGCGGCGGCGAGATGATCGGTCAGGGCGAGAAAAAAGGGCAGGTCGCCGGCATCGACGCGCTTTTCATACAGGGTCAGGATGAAGCGGCCGCCGGTCGTCTCGACAAGGTAATTGGAGTTTTCCACCCCCTCGGCAATGCCCTTGGCCGAAATCAGCGTGCCGGCATCATAGCCGGCGAGCAGCGCCGCCATCGCCTCGGCGGAAACCTGGGTATAGACAGCCATCGCCGCCGGTCATGCGGCCTTGCCGGGGAAAAGGAAAGACCGTGCATCGCCGCCTGCGCTGCGGCATGTCCCTGCCGCTTGCCCTCACCCCCGGCCATGCTAAGCCTTTGCCGCGAAAACAAAGGGGAGGAATGGGCGATGCGGCATGGATATGGGCGCTGGTGGGCGGACCCTGCGCTGGGCGCGCTGGCGGTGGCGCTGGCCGCGGCACCTGCGGCAGCGCGGGAGCCAGCACAGGATGTCAAGACCGGGTTGACGGCGACGCCGAAAGCCGTTGCCGACAAGCCGGCGGACGCCAAGCCTGCCGAGGATGCCGGCGATCCCCGCTTCGCCGCGCTCACATGGCGCAATATCGGTCCCAATCGCGGCGGCCGGTCGATTTCGGCGGCGGGCAGCACCGCGCGGCCCAATGAATATTATTTCGCGGCCGTCGGCGGCGGGCTGTGGAAGACGCGCGACGGCGGCACCAGCTGGTCGAACGTGACCGATGGCAAGATCCCGACCGGGTCGGTCGGCGGCGTTGCGGTGTGCGAGGCCAATCCCGACATCGTCTATCTGACCACGGGCGAGACGCAGCTGCGCGGCAACATCCTGACCGGCAATGGCGTCTATAAATCGGTCGATGCCGGCAAGAGCTGGACGCATGTCGGGCTGGCGGCCGTGCAGAATTTCTCGCGCGTGCGCATCCATCCCAAGGATTGCGACACGGTGTTTGTCGGCGGCTTTGGGCGTTATGGCGCGGAAAATGCCGATCGCGGCGTCTACAAGAGCAGCGACGGCGGCAAGAGCTGGCGGCGCACTCTTTACCGCGATCCGCGCAGCGGCGCGGTCGACATTTCGATCGATCCCGCCAATCCGCGCATCATGTTTGCCGCGCTGTGGGAGGCGTGGCGCAAGCCCTGGGGGATGAGCTCGGGCGGGCCGGGCAGCGGCCTGTTCCGCAGCGAGGATGGCGGCGAAAGCTGGACCGAGATCACCCGCGCCCCCGGCCTGCCCCAGTCCGGCCCGGTCGGCAAGATCGGGGTCAGCGTCTCCCCCGCCGATGGCCGCCGCGTCTATGCGATGGTCGAACATCAGCAGGGCGGGGTGTTCGTGTCCGACGATGGCGGGCAGAATTGGACGCGCACCAACGAAAGCCGCGACCTGCGCCAGCGCGCCTTTTACTACACCCGCATCGTCGCCGATCCCAAGGTGCGCGACCGGGTCTATGTGCTCAATGTGCAGTTTCACCGGTCGGACGATGGCGGCAAGACCTTTGCCAAGAAGATCAAGGTGCCGCACGGCGACAATCATGATCTGTGGATCGCCGCCGACGACAATCAGCGGATGATCCAGGCCAATGACGGCGGTGCCAATGTCAGCGTCAATGGCGGCGACAGCTGGACCGCCCAGACCTATCCGACCGCGCAGATCTACCGGCTGGGGCTGACCCATCACCAGCCGCCCTTCGCCTGTGGCGGGCAGCAGGACAACAGCACCATCTGCGTGCCCGTGCGCGGCTGGCGGCACCGCGACGTGCTTGGCGGCTATGGCTTTGCCGCCGGCGGCGGGGAAAGCGGCTATGTCGCCAATGATCCGCGCAATCCCGACATTTTCTATGCCGGCAGCTATGGCGGCGAGCTTGACCGGTTCGACGCCCGCACCGGGCAGAGCCGGGCGATCAATGTCTGGCCCGACAATCCGATGGGCTATTCGGCCGGCGACCTGAAGGAACGGTTCCAATGGACCTTCCCGATCGTGTTCGATCCGCAGGACCCGAAGACGCTCTATGTCACCTCGCAGCATGTCTGGCGCAGCACCGACGAGGGGCAGAGCTGGCAGAAGATCAGCCCCGATCTGACCCGCGCCGATCCGGCGACGCTCGGCCCGTCGGGCGGGCCGATCACCCGCGACCAGACCGGGGTTGAAACCTATGCCACCGTGTTCGCGCTCGCCCCGTCGCGGCGCGAGGCGGATGCGATCTGGGCGGCGTCGGACGACGGTCTGGTCCATGTGACGCGCGACAATGGCGGCAGCTGGCAGAACATCACTCCGCCGGGCCTGCCGCCCTTCATCAAGTTCACGACCATCGAGGATTCGCCGCACCGGCCCGGCACCGCCTATCTGACTGGCCACCGCGTGCTGCTCGACGATCCCGCGCCCTATGTGCTGAAAACCAGCGATTATGGCCGCAGCTGGACCCGGATCGATGCCGGGCTGCCGGCGGACGAACCGGCGCGCAGCATCCGCGAGGATCCGCTGCGCCCGGGGCTGCTGTTCCTCGGCACCGAACGCGGCGTCTGGGTATCGTTCAACGACGGCAAATCGTGGGACAAGCTCCAGCGCAACCTGCCGGCCGTGCAGGTGTCGGACCTCGGCGTGGCGGGCGATGATCTGGTGATCGCCACCCATGGCCGGTCCTTCTGGGTGATGGAGCGGATCAATGTGCTGCGCCAGCTGGGGGCGAAGGAAAGTGCGGCGCGGCTGTTTGCGCCGGCAACCGCGCTGCGCGGCCTCGATAGCGGGGCGGCAATCGACTATTTCCTGCCCGCGACGCCCGCCAGCCTGAAGATCGAGATCCATGACATGGACGGGCGGCTGGTCCGCAGCCTTGACGGGGTGAAGCCCGATGCCAAGCCCAAGGGCGGCGAAGCGGGCGATGACGATGAGGATGACGGCCCCAAGGGACCGCCGCCGCCGACGATGAAGCCGGGGCTGAACCGGTTCAGCTGGGACATGCGCCATCCGGGCTTTGTCGATTTCCCCGACATGATCCTGTGGACCAGCCGCAATCGCGGCGGCCCGCTGGCACTGCCCGGCCGCTACCGGGTGACGCTGACTGTCGATGGCCGCGCGCAGAGCCAGATGCTCGAGATCGGCGTCGATCCGCGCGTCACCGATGCCACGCCGGACGCGCTGCGCGACCGGTTCGCGCTTGCCATGCAGGTGCGCGACCGGGTGAGCCAGGCGAATGAGGCGGTGCTGCTGATCCGCGGCGTCACCGATCAGGCGCGCGCCCGCGCGGCAGAGGCGCGCGATCCGGCGCTGAAGGCGGCGCTTGACGGGCTGGTCGCCGGGCTGCGCGCGGTCGAGGGGCGGATCTATCAGGTTCGCAACGAAAGCCGGCAGGATCCGCTCAACTTCCCGATCATGCTCAACGACAAGCTGGCCGGGCTGCTGGGCGTGATCGAAAGCGCCGAGGCGCGGCCGACCGACCAGACGCGCCGGGCCTTTGCCGAGCTGTCGGGCCAGCTCGACCGCGAACTGGCGGCGATGGCGGCGCTGCTCGACACTGATCTGGGCCGGGTGAACGCGGCGCTCAGCGGGGCGGGGCTTGCCCCGATCACGCGCACGCCGCAGGCGCCCAAGCCGGCGGCCTGAACCGCGCAGGCGGGGAGGGCGGGGATCCGCCTGGTCCTCCCCGCCCGATCCTCCCAGTTGCTTTGGCTGCCGGCGTCGGTCACGCCAAGCAGCGGCGACGCAAAAAAAGGGGCGACCCGTTGCCGGGCCGCCCCTTTTTTCTGCTCGGTAAACCGGGCGGTCGAACTTACTTGAGTTCGACGGTCGCGCCGGCTTCTTCGAGCTGCTTCTTGATCTTTTCGGCTTCGTCCTTGTTGACGCCTTCCTTGACGGCCTTCGGCGCACCTTCGACGAGCGCCTTGGCTTCGGTCAGGCCGAGACCGGTGATCGCACGGACTTCCTTGATCACGTTGATCTTCTTGCCGCCGTCGCTGACGAGAACGACGTCGAACTCGGTCTTTTCTTCAGCAGCCGGAGCGGCCGCGCCACCGGCGGCCGGAGCCGCAACCGCGACCGCAGCAGCGGCCGAGACGCCCCACTTTTCTTCCAGCAGCTTCGAGAGTTCAGCCGCTTCGAGGACGGTGAGCGCCGAGAGCTGTTCGACGATCGAATTCAGGTCTGCCATGTGAAATCTCCAATCGGGTAAAGGTTATGCGTTTTCCTTGGTCGCATAGGCGTTGAACACGCGCGCGAGCTGCGCGGCGGGCGCCTGAGCGATCTGGGCCAGCTTCGTTGCCGGCGCCTGGATGAGACCGACGAGCTTCGCCCGCAGTTCGTCCAGCGAGGGCAGCGAGGCCAGAGCCGTAACACCAGCCGGATCCAGGACGGTCTCGCCCATTCCCCCGCCGACGATCTCGAGCTTGTCGGTCGTCTTGGCGAACTCGACGGCCACCTTGGCGGCGGCAACCGGGTCCTGGGAATAAGCCAGGCCGATCGGCCCGGTCAGCATCGACTGGATGCCGACATAGGACGTGTCCTGGAGCGCGATCTTGGCAAGGCGGTTCTTGGCCACCTGATAGCTGGCGCCGGCTGCGCGCATCCTGTTGCGAAGCTCGGTCGACTGCTTGACGGACATGCCCAGGTTACGGGTCACGACCACAACGCCGGCTTCGGCAAAGGTCTGGCTCAGCTCTTCGACCAGCTCGGTTTTTTGAGCTCGATCCATGCCATTCTCCTCAATGGCCCAAAGGCAAATGCCCAGGGGCCGCGTCATCAGTCCGCGATGGGGAATGGCGCGCCGGCACTGGCCCGGCCGGAAAAGGCGGAGCGGTGCAGACCCGATATCTTTCCCCGTCTAGGCTGGAGATTAAGGGGCATGCCCCACCAGCTGTCTCGGACGGCAATCAGGCAAAACTCTGCCTGATTGAGCGCGGGCCATTAGCAGATCCGCAGCCGGCGTCAACCGCCACGCGGCCCAGACCGGTCAGGCCCAGACCAATCAGGCGCAAAGGGCGGCAAGGCGTTCCGGGGTGATCGCCGCCGGGGGCGCGCCGGCCTCGGCCAGCCCGTCCGGCCAGTCGCCGCCGGTGATCAGCGCCGCGCTGATCCGCGCCATGGCAGGTGCGGTCTGCAGGCCATAGCCGCCCTGACCGGCCAGCCAGAAAAACCCCGGCGCATCCGCCGCCCAGCCCGCCACCGGCACCCTGTCGGCGGTGAAGGTGCGCAGCCCCGCCCATTTGTGCGTGATCCGCCGGATATCGAGTGTCGTGATCGCCATCACCCGCTCGGCGGCGACGGCCATGTCGATCTCTTCTGGCTGGGCGTCGCCCGGCTGATCGGGATGCTCGTCGACCGGCGAGGCGAGCAGCCGCCCGCCATCGGGCAGGAAATAGACATGGTCGGTCGCTGTCTTGACGAACGGCCAATCGCGCACGTCAAGAGAGGGAGACGGATCAAAGGCGATCACCGTGCGCCTGAGCGGCGACAGGCCGAGCGGCGCGACCCCGGCCATCGTCGCCAGCCCGTCGGCCCACGCCCCGGCGGCGTTGACCAGCACCGGTGCGGTCCAGCGCGCGCCGGTCGCGCTCGTCACCTGCCAGTCGCCGCCGGCGCGCGCGATCGCCGCGACCCGCGCGCCGGTGATCACCGCGCCGCCATGCCGCCTGACCTGCCGGGCATAGCCGCTGAGCATCGCATGCGGATCGAGCCGCAGCCCTTCATGATGGACAAAGCCATGGGTGATCGCATCGGCCCCGAACCGCAGCGCCGGGCACAGCGCCGCCATGCCGGCCTCGTCCAGCCGCTCGACCCGGTCGGTCAGGCCGCGCGTGATCGCCTCCAGATTGTCGAGTTCGGTACGCATGTCCGCCGTCGCGACGAACAGCGCCGGCGTGACCCGGCACAGCGCGTCGAACCCGTCGGGGGGATCGAGGAAAAATGCCCGGCTCCACGCGGTCAGCCCGCGCACCGTCCCGCCGCCAATGCCATAATGCGAGAATGTGACGCTGCGGCCCGAGCTGTGATAGCCGGTCGCGGCCTCCGCCTCGAGCACGACCGTGCGGCCATGGGGCGCGAGCGCCGCCGCTGCCGACAGGCCGGCAACGCCGCCGCCGATGATCAGGAAATCCGCCGTGCCGCCGTCCATCCGCGCCTCCATGGGCACGCTAGCGGCTTGCAGCGCCCGGCGGCAATCCGTTCGCGGGGTTCGCTCTCAGATTTTCCGGGCTGACGGGTCAGTCCACCCGGCCTGAAACCGCGCTAGCTGCCATCGCCCGCGCCGCCGACCAGCTGGTTGAGCCGGTCCTGGCCGACATGATCGTCGAAGCGCACGCCGATGCGCCGGTCGGCCGACCAGCGCACGGTCGCGCCCATCATGCCCATTCCCTGCAAGGCGATCCGCACCGGCGTTTCTTCCCAGCCGCCGGGCAGGCTCAGCCCCTCGACCAGCGCGCCGCCATCGGAAATGTTGCGGATGATGACATCGTTGGTGCGCCCGCCCAGTTCCATCCGCGCACGGCGCAGCACCTTGTAGCGCATCGCCCGCGTCTTGAACCGGCTGACCACCTGGGCAACGCCGCCGCCCTGTTCCAGCTGCGCCCGCACCTGTTCGGGGGGCAGCGGCACGCCGAAGGCAAAGCCCTGGATGTGCGAACAGCCAAGGCTCTGGATCAGGTCGATCTCGTCGAGCATCTCGACACCCTCGGCGGTCGTGTCCATGCCCAGCGCATTGGCAAGGGTGACGATCGCCTGGATGATGGCGGGATTGCGCGATCCCTCCAGCGCCGCGCCGCGCACGAACGACTGGTCGATCTTGATCTTGTCGAACGGCGCTTTCTGCAAATAGCTCATCGACGAATAGCCGGTGCCGAAATCATCAAGCGCGAGCCGCACGCCCAGTTTCTTCAGCCGCGCGAACATCGCCGCGCTGCCGCTTTCATCGCCCAGGAACACGCTTTCGGTGATTTCCAGCTCCAGCCGGTCGCAGGCAATGCCCGACCGGGCGATGGCGTTCATCACCAGCGCCGGCAGCTCGGGATTGGCGAACTGGATCGGCGAGACATTGACCGCGATGCGGACATCGGCCGGCCACCCGGCTGCCGCCTCGGTCGCGCGGCGCAGCACCCATTCGCCCAGCGGCTCGATCAGCCCCGACTCCTCGGCAATCGGGATGAACACGCCCGGCGAGATCGGCCCCAGTTCCGGATGGGTCCAGCGCAGCAGCGCCTCATAGCCGACGATGCGCCGGTCCAGCGTGCCGACAATCGGCTGATAGACGAGGTTGAGCTGGTTCTGCGCCAGCGCGTCGCGCAGATCGTCTTCCAGCCTTTTGCGGTGGCGCGCCTCGGCCAGCATCTTGTCGGCAAAGAACCGGTGGACGCCGCGCCCGCCGGCCTTGGCCGCATAAAGCGCGAGATCGGCGTTGCGCACCAGCGTTTCGGCATCGACCCCGTCGGCGGGCGCGATGGCGATGCCGATCGAACAGCCGATCGTGACGCTGGTGTCGGCAATGTAATAGGGCTGGGACAGCGACTGGATGATCTCGTCGGCGAGTGCCGCGATCGCGTGCCGGTCATCGGTGTTCGACATGACGATCTGGAACTCGTCGCCGCCCAGCCGGCCGACGACCGCGGTGTCGCGCACGCATTGCAGCAGCCGCGAGGCGACCTGTTTCAGCAGCTCGTCGCCCGCCGGATGGCCGAGCGTGTCGTTGACCGCCTTGAACCGGTCAAGATCCATCAGGAACAGCGTGGTCGGCCGGTAAGTGGCGGCCGACTGGCTGAGCTTTTGCTGGAGCACCAGCTGCATGCGCTGGCGGTTGGCAAGCCCGGTCAGCGCGTCGAACAGCGCCAGCCGGGTGATCTCCGCCTCGGCCCGCCGCTTTTCGGTCAGGTCGCTGCCATGGCCGATATAGCCCAGCGGATGGCCGAGCCGGTCGAGGATCGGCCGGCCCGAAATCGACCAGTGATGATCGGGCGACCGGGTGCTGCACACCGGCAGGTCGCTGAACGCCGTGCGCGACGACAGATGAAAGGCCAGCGTGCGGCCGCCGGCATCTTCCCCCTCCGCCGTGTGGAACAGCGTGGTCAGCGGCAGGCCGATGACGCTGTCGCCCGGCGCGCACAGCAGCCGCGCGACCTTGTCGGATATGTAACGCAGCCGGCCATGTTCATCGGCTTCCCAGAACCAGCCGGCGCTTTGCTGCTCGAACTCGCGCACCAGCCGCTCGGCGAAATCGCCGCGCATCCGGCCTTCCTCGTCAAGCGGGGTCTGGTTGCTGCCCGGCTGGCGCCTGCGCCCCGTCACGCGCTGGGAGGAGGAAAAGAACATGGCCCAACGGACTAGGCTGTGCTGGTAAATGATCGCTTAGGGCCGCTGGTTAACGCCCGCCCGATCCGGTCCGTTCCGGTGTGAATGCGGGGATGCGATCAGCGCCCGAACAGCAGCCAGGGCTTGATCCGGCCGGTCGGGCGCGGCGTGCCGTCGAGCCGTTCGGTCTTGAGGATCAGGACCGGTTTCAGGATCATCTGGCCGCGCATCGCGTCGCGCCCGCCGCCGGTGGGCAGGGCGAGGATTTTCCTGACCGTCGCCATGCCCGCGACCACCCGCCCGAACGCCGCATAGCCGGGATAGCCGGGCCGGGCGTCGAGCGCCGGATTGGCGCCGACGCCGAGCGTGAAATTGCCGCTCGCGCTGTTGGGACTGATGCCATGCGCCATCGAAATCGCGCCATCGCCGTGGCGGATGCCGGTCTCGCTGGTCGGCTCCAGCCGGATCGGGGTCAGCGCGCGGCGATAATCGGTGTCGATCCCGCCCTGGATGAAGCCGAAGCGCGGATCGCTGCGCCGGCGCGAGGCGCGGTAGAAGCTCGTCCCCTCCAGCCGCCCGTCATCGACATAGGCGAGGAAGTTCGCTGCCGTGACCGGCGCCCGGCGGGTGTCGAGCGCCACGGTGATCGACCCGAGCGACGTGACCAGCCGCACCCGCACCACCGGCGGCTCGGCATGTGGCCGGGAGGCGGGGCGCGCCGAAGCCAGTCCCGCGCCAAGCGCGACCGCGGCGATCAGCAGCGCGCGCACCGCCCGTCGCGCAGGAACGGCGCGTCGGGGTGCGGACAGGGGGGCGGGGCAGGGACGGGCGGACATGGCCGCCGTCGATAATCGAGCCGGGCCACGAATGCGAGCGATGCGGAGAGGGGGGCGATCGGGCCGGGCGGCACGCGCAAACCGTGGGGCGCGGGCGACGGGCCGTGGCGGTAAACCGCTGATTGGCGACGAATGCGGCCGGTCCCGGCTTGCAATGTGCGCGCCTCTGCCGCATCGACCATCCGGCCGCGAAGGTTCATCCAACAGAGGCAGTTGCGTTTTGATCGACCCACTCTTCCTTGTCGGCCTTGGCCTTGCCATGCTGCTGTGCATCGGAGCTGTCATCGGCTATTATTCGGTGTACCGCCCGTGGCAGCGGCGGCGGCTGGAGCGCGAACATCATCGCAACAAGCGCCGCTGAACCCGGCCCGTCGGCCGGAACTGCCCGGACTGGTCCCTCGAAGGCCGGAACCGGCGCTCCCGCTACAGCCAAAGCGCGGCTTTACCCGGCACAGCCCCGGCTTGCTTGAAAAGTCGCAGCCAAGCGGCGAAAGCGGCGCGACCATGACCGGATCCCCGCGCCCATGAGGGCCTTGCTCTCGCCCCCCGCCCGCATCCTCATCGCCCTTGTCGCTGGGCTGCTGCTTGGCGTCGCCGCCGCGCGCGCCGGAGCTGCCGGCCTGCCGGTGCTGCTGACGCTGGGCGAGACGGTCGGCGGGCTGTGGCTCGATTCGCTGCGCATGACCATCGTGCCGCTGCTCGTCGCGCTGCTCGTGACCGGCATCGCCGCCAATGCCGAGGCGGCGCGCGCGGGCGGCATCGCCGCGCGGGCGGTGATCGCCTTTGCCGTGCTGCTCGTCTGTTCAGCGACGCTTGCCGCGCTGATGATCCCGGCGCTGCTCAGCCTGTTTCCGCTGTCGGCAGAGGCGGCATCGGCGCTGCGCACCGCGCTGGGCCAGGTCGCGCCCGCGCCCACCGACACGCCGGGCATCGCCAGCTTTCTGCGCTCGGTCGTGCCCACCAATCCGGTGGCGGCGGCGGCCAATGATGCGATCCTGCCGCTGATCCTGTTCACCGCCGTGTTCGGCTTTGCGGTCACCAGGCTGCCCGATGCGCCGCGCCGGCTGCTCACCGATTTCTTCGCCGCCGTCGTCGAGGCGATGCTGATCATCATCAACTGGGTGCTCTGGCTCGCCCCGGCCGGGGTGCTGGCGCTCGCCTTTGTCGTCGGCGCCCGCGCCGGGCTGGGGGCGTTCGGCGCGCTCATCCACTATGTGCTGATCGTGTCCAGCGTGGGGGTCGTGATCTGGCTGACGGGGTTCGTGATCGGCACGCTGGGCGGGCGGGTGACGCTGGCGCGCTTTGCCCGCGCTGCCGCTCCGTCGCAGGCGGTTGCGATCAGCACGCAAAGCTCGCTGGCCAGCCTGCCGTCGATGCTGCGCGGGGCCGAGACGCTCGGCGTCCCGGTCAGCGCCGCCGGGGTGGTACTGCCGCTCGCGGTCGCGATCTTCCGCGCGACCGGCCCGGCGATGAACCTGGCAGTCGCGCTCTATGTCGCGCACTGGGCGGGCATCGCGCTTGGCCCGGCGCAGATTGCCGCCGGCATCGCCACCGCGTCGATCACCACGCTGGGCGCGGTCAGCCTGCCGGGGCAGGTGAGCTTCGTCACCTCGATCGCGCCGATCTGCGCGGCGATGGGCGTGCCGGTCGAGCTGCTGGGGATCCTGATCGCGGTCGAGACGATCCCCGACATTTTCCGCACGCTCGGCAATGTCAGCATGGATCTGGGCGTGACGGCGACGGTCGCGCGCGGCGCGCCGCGTGCGGCGGTGGATGCGGCGCTGGACGAGCTGGTCGATCCCCACCCGGCGGAACGCTGATCCGGCCGCCCCCGTGGTGCGATGACAGATTGATTACAGTTGTAGTCGGTCGACGCTGATCGGCCGTTCGTCCGCCGATTGCGGGCTTTGCCGATGGCCGGCTGCCGCCGGTCGAACCCGTGCTGCGGCCCCGTTCCGCCCTTGTTACCAAGGCAATGCGCGGCGGGCCCCAAAGAGCTCCCCGGCCCCTGACGGGCCCGTCGCCACCCCCCGGGACGGCCCGTTTTTCCCCCTTTTCGGGCCGTGCCGGTTCCCCGCTCCGGAGCGGATCCGGCCCGGCACTGTCGGCTTGAACGTTCCGTGTTGTTGATTTGGAGCTGGTCCTGGCGATCGGGTGATGCCGCCCGGCGCGATGATGCTCCTTTGTTCAGAAGGATTTGTGCGATGCGTGTGTTGAAGAGCGCCATTCTGGCCTGCGCCGCCGCCGGCCTGACCATGATCTCCACCCTGTCGCCGGCCGCGGCCGCTGCGTCGGCCCCGGCGGACGAGGCCCGCTCCGTCGATGTCGCCTATGGCGATCTCGACCTGTCGACCGCCAAGGGGCAGGCGCGGCTTGCCCGCCGCATCGACCGCGCGGCCGAGCAGGTGTGCGGGGCGGTGGCGCGTGCACCGCTCGCCCAGCAGCAGATCATCAGCGCCTGTCAGCAGGATGCGGTCGCCGCCGCCAGCCTTGAGATGAAGAATGCCGTGGCCCGTGCCGAGGGCCGGGTGCGGGTCGCCGCCAACTGACCGGCAAACAGCCCGCAATGCGCCCGGTGCGTCGCTGGCCGGCCGCACGCCTGAACGCCCCGGTGTCCGCACCGGGGCGTTTCTTTAGGCGCATTATCTCCGTTGGTCAGCGGCCGGTCATCGCCTTGGCGGCGTCCAGATAGGTGCGGCCGATGCGCACTTCGTCGCCATCGCCCAGATCGGCCCACCACACGCCGCCGCCGTCATGGCGCAGCGCCTTGATGCGGTCGCGGCGGACGATGGTCGAGCGGTGCAGGCGGATGAAGCGCGCCGGATCGAGCCGTTCTTCCAGCGTGCTGATCGTCTGGTGCAGCAGATAGCTGCGCTGGCCGACATGCAGCCGCATATAGTCGCGCTCGGCCTGGATGCGGTCGATATCGGCGGCTGCGATGCGGATCAGTTCGGCGCGGTGCGGCACCCAGAATTCCTCGACATAACCACCGCTTCCGCCGGGGGCGGCCGATTGCTGTGCCCCGCGCCGCGCAATCACGCGCTCGAACGCCCGGCTCAGCCGGTCGGGGGCGACGGGCTTCAGCAGGTAATCGAGCGCGGCAAGATCGAACGCCTCGACCGCAAAGCTGTCGAACGCGGTGACGAAGATCACCGCCGGGCGGTGCGCCCGCCCGGCCAGCGCCCGGGCGACGTCCATCCCGTCCAGCTCCGGCATCGAAATGTCGAGCAGCACCACCTCCGGCTCCAGCCCGTCGACCAGCCGCAGCGCGGCGGCCCCGTCCGATGCGGTGCCGACCAGATCGATCATCGGCTCGCGCGCGCACAGCAATTGCAGCCGCTCGATCGCCAGTGGCTCGTCATCGACGATCAGCGTCCGGACGGGCCGGGCATCGGCCTGTTTAGGATCGTCCATTGTCATACACCTCGGGGAGCGAAAGGGTGACGCGGAAGCCGCCTTCGGCCAGGGCCTCGGTGGTCAGCCCGGCGGCGGCGCCAAAGCGCGCCTGCAAGCGGTCGCGGACATTGGCGAGGCCGATGCCGGCCCCGCCGGCCGCTTTCGCGCCGGGCTTTGCGCCCGGCCCGTCATCGCTGACCTCGAGCCGCAGGATGCCGCCATCGTGCGACGCGCGGATGGTGATGGTGACCGGCCTGGTGCTGCGCGACACGCCATATTTGATCGCGTTTTCCACCAGCGGCTGCAGGATCAGCCCCGGCACACAGGCACCGCGCAGCGCGTCCGGAATGTCGATCTCGGTCCGCAGCCGGTCGGGGAAGCGCACCGCCTCGATATCCAGATACAGGCGCTGGAGGCGCACTTCCTCTTCCAGCCGCACATCGTCGAGCGGGTCGCCCGACAGGCTGGTGCGGTAGAATGTCGACAGGTTCATGATCATCGCCTCCGCCTCCGTCTCCCGCCCGGTGATGACGAGGGAGGACAGCGAGTTCAGCGTGTTGAACAGGAAATGCGGATTGACTTGATAACGCAGCGCGCGGATTTCCGCTTCCTGCGCGGCCTGGGCAAAGGCGGCGATCCGCCGCTCGGCGTCGCGCACGTCATTGGCATAGGAAATCGCCAGATACAGCGTCGCCCAGGCGGCGATGAAGAAATAGCGCGACACCGCCGTTTCGGCGACGCTGCGGAACAGGCGCGGCTTTTCGGCGATTTCCTTCAGGATGTTGGGGTCGCTGAACAGCGCCTCGGGCTTGTAGAGCGTGAACAGATAGGCGTTGACCAGCCCGATCAGCATCGCCGCCGGCACCGCACAGGCAAAGGCGACCGCGATGCGCGTGCCGAACGGCCGGCGGTCGAACCGGCGCAGCACCAGATAGAGCAGGAAGGTGATGACGATGCCGACCGCCGTCACCATCATCCGCCGTTCGGCCATTTCGCCCTGATTGGGCCAGCCCTGGATCCAGGCCTGGAGCGAGACGATCGCGACGTAGAACAGCCAGAAGCCGAGGATGGAATAGATCGCAACCTCATGGCCGACGCCGCGCCGGGCGCCGAGGGAAGAGCCGTGCATCCGTCCTGCTTAGCGCCGACCCCGCGTCTGCGCGAGGGGGCGGGGCGGCGCTGGTCGAACGCGCGGGCGCGTTGATCGAAGCGGAACCGCCGGGCTGGCCGTTGGTTGATCGACCGCCGCGCCCGCCTGGCCGGTGATGACCGGAGAGCCGCCATGCCTGATCCGTCGCGCGACACCGATACGCCGTCCCAGACTGTTCAGCCGCTGCGCAGCCCGCGCCAGGATGCCGGGCAGGATGAGTCGATCCGCCGCCGCCTGCGTCGCAATCCCGATGACGAAGATGCGCGGATCGATGCCAGCGTCGACGAGTCGATGGACGCATCCGACCCGCCTGCGACATCGGTCCCCGGTGCGCATCGCGACCCGGCGCTGCCGCCCGAAAATGGCGGCTGACGCAGCGTTTTCGAGGTCTCCGATCGGCCTTGTTGCTGCGCCGCTTGCCTGACATTTCGTTGCGTTAAAGTGCGGTTGGTCGAAATCCTGTTGCACTGCAAAAAAGTTTTTGCTTCGATTCTGTCCGGAAGGGGCGGTTAACGGGCGATCAACCTCATTCCCCGCAAGATCGCCTCCGACAGCAAGGTCGGAGAAGACAATGGGTCATAGGGTCGGGCCTGCCGCAGGTGCGCTGGCGCTGGTGGAGATGAAAGAGTTCGCCAGCTTTCCCTCGCGCACGCAGCGCTACATTCGCCGCTCGCTCGATATCGGGCTTGAACGGGACGATGCGATCAACCTGTGGTCGCGCGATGTGGTCGAGGCGGCCAGCATCAAGGCACAGATGCGCGTCTATGAACGCCTGCCCGGCCTGCGCAATATGGTGCCTGACGACAGCGGGCTGGACGCGATCGAGCCGTTCATGACCCCGCTGGTCACGGTCAGCGCCTTCGATCTGGGGCAGGACCGGCTGGCGAGCTTTTCCGCCTATCGTTTTCTGTATGAGCGGCTGATCGGGCCGGCGGTGCGGCCCTGGCTGCCGAGCGCGTTTTGCGCGGCGGCAGCGCTGCCGCATCTGCATCCCGACAAGCGCCGGCGGCTGCTCCAGTCGATCAGCGAGGCGGCGGCGACCGCACCGGGCTGGTCCAGCCGCTCGCCCGCCTTTTTCCCGCAATGGGTGGAAAAGATCGACACCTCCGCCGCCCGCCACTGACGGGCGGCGCGGGCCGGGCGCTCAGCCGTCCCGGTCCGCTGCGGTCGCATAGGGCATGACCAGCCGCCCGTCCGGGGCGGCGGTCAGGGTGGTCTGGGTCGGATAGGCGAACTCCAGCCCATCGCTGCGGAAGCGCGTCAGGATCGCCATGCCGAGCGCGTGGCGCGCGGCGATGAACGTCTCGTAATCGTCCGACTCGACATCGAACTCGAGCTCGAAGTCGAGCGAACTGGCGGCAAAGCCGACAAAACCGGCGCGCACGAAATGATGCCCCAGCCCCTCGACCAGCTCGCGCAGCAGGGCGGGCAGGGCGGCCGCCCGGTCCGGATCGGTGTGGTAGACCAGCGACAGCAGAAAGCGCCCGCGCCGCCGCTCCAGCCGCGACATGTTGCGGATTTCCTTGTCCAGCAGCTGCTTGTTGGAAATCACCCGCTGCTCGCCGCTGACCGCGCGCAGCCGCGTGGATTTCAGCCCGATGGCCTCGACGGTTGCCGATGTCTGGTCATAGGCGATGGCGTCGCCGCGCCGGAACGGCCGGTCGAACAGGATCGACAGCGCCGCGAACAGATCGGCGAAAATGCCCTGTGCGGCGAGGCCGATGGCGATGCCGCCAATGCCCAGCCCCGCGACCAGACCGGTGACATTGACGCCGATATTGTCGAGAATGACGATGGTGGCGACGATGAACAGCGCGACCGTGACCAGCAGCCGGATCAGGCCGAGCGCGCTGCCGAGCGTGTCATGCTGGCCGGCCTCGGTCCGGTATTCGATCAGCCCGATGATGATTTCGCGCGCCCACAGCGCCGCCTGCAGGGTGACGGCGACGACGAAGGCGATGCGCACCGGCTCGGCGATCGCCGCCGGCGCGTCGGAGTAATTGACCACC
Source organism: Sphingomonas sp. URJC2 (assembly GCF_059803575.1). Taxonomy (NCBI): domain Bacteria; kingdom Pseudomonadati; phylum Pseudomonadota; class Alphaproteobacteria; order Sphingomonadales; family Sphingomonadaceae; genus Sphingomonas; species Sphingomonas sp. URJC2. The sequence continues at coordinate 35,180 of NZ_JAPFGX010000005.1, read as the reverse complement.
AGCCGCGCGGCGACCGCCAGGATGAACAGATTGCCGGTGCGGTTGACCGCGCGGCCGAGGATCGCGGCCCAGCCATGGTCGTTTCCCTCGCGCCGGCACAGCTGCGACCCGAGCCGGCGCAGCCCCAGCAGGACGGCGACAAGCAAAGCGGCCGCGGCCAGCGCGAGCAGCAATCCCGCGCCCTGATCGCGGATCCAGACGATCAGCTGGTCGACCAGCGCAGACAGGCGCGTTGAAAAGCGGGCGGACAGGCCCGCCCAGTCGGCATCGGGCGTGGTCGGCAACGAATGTGTCTCCTGATACTGTCATGCATCGGGGGCATGCAGCGCGGCACGGGGGCACCGTGCACGCCGTCCCGACGGGCAATGCCCGATGCGCAGGATCGTTCCGCGTCCGGCGGCGGTCAAGAGAGGGAGGGCACCGGCGTCTGGCGGGCGATGAAGCGGCTGGCGATGCCCAGAATGCGGTCGGCGGCGATCACGCAGGCCGATCCGCCTTTGCGCAGGCAGGTGAAGGGGGCGATGTGCCGGTCGACGAAATGCGACGGGCCGGAATAGGCGCAGGCCCAGAGCGCAAAGCGTCGCTCCGCCAGCGGGCCGCGCAGCAGGATGGTGACGTCGCCATGACGGCGGTCTGCGGCGATGCGCGCGATCAGCGGATCCAGCCGGTCGGCCTCGCCCTCCAATATCTGCGCGAAATGCCCGCCGGTGTAGAGCAACGCCCCGGAGATGTCGGCAACCCGGTTCGCCTGCATCGCACGGTCGACAATATTGTCGACCTCCTGCCGCGCATCGGCGGCCGGGATCAGCGATCTGCTCACATATACAATCGTCTCGAGCAAGTTATTCCTCACATGGATCAGTCTTGTCGGACGCAATAAAAGGGCGCGGACAATTGCCCTGAATCTTGTCGCACTGGCGCAGCAGGAACGGAAAAATATTTCCGTGATGAGACGCACGTATCGAGATTCTGATATCACATCATGCGAAATTGCAGAAACGATATCGACATGGCGTCGATTTTGCCTGTCCCCGATGTCGAACCCGTGGCGGCCGCGCACGACCTTTGTCAGGTTTCGGTCTGTGCAAGCACCAGCTGGACAATCAGCTCGCTCAGCCGGCGGGCGGCATCGTCGCGTGACAGCGGCCCGAAATCGTCGACCAGAAACGCCCGGATCTGGCGGTCGAAATAGGTTGCCTCGCCCGAATAGGCGGTGTGCCAGCCGCCAAAGCCGCGGCTGTCGATTTCCTCGCGCAGGACCAGCCGGTGATGCTGGCCCTGCCGCACCACGGGAAGCATGCCGATGATGCCGTCCAGCCCGGCTGGCGACCCTTCGATCAGTTCGGCGCAGTGCGCACCGGTTGAAATCCACGCCCCGGTCAGCGGTTCGGTCGACGTGCGGATAATCGCCCCGCAAGGCACGAAATCAGGGCCGATCCGCGCGCCCGCACTCGGTGTCTTGCTGACGAGGATGATCCGCTCGAGCATGGCGCGATGGTGTCGGGTCCAAAGGGAATGCTTCCGGCTATAGCCATGGCCGGCGGCGCGCCAAGCTGGGGTTTCTACACTGGTTCGCCGGTTTCGATCGTTAATGCCTCGATGACGATCACGTCGTCCTGCACCCGGACGGAAATATCGGCGACCAGATGCCCGGCAAGGGCAAACTCCTGCTCGCCAAGCGATGCGTCCGGGGCCGGGCCGCGATAGTGCATGACATGCCGCATCCCGTAAAATGTGACGCTTGCCCAGGGGGTTGTCTCGGACGACAGCAAGGTCCAGCTGGGATAGAGGCGCACCAGTGCGCGGTGCAGGGCGCGGTGCGGATCGGTCATTGCGGCTGGTCCAGAAACGCCTCGATCCGCGCGGCCATGCGCGCGGTCGGCTCGCGCCCGCGGCGCATGTCGAACACCAGCCGGGGATCGTTGGCGACCGTGCGGCCGAACCGCGTCGGGGCCATGGCATGGTCGCGCAGATATTTCTCGATTCGCCTGAGGATCATTGCGAAGACTCCGGATAGGGCATTGAATAGGCATTTCCCTATCCAGCGCTCATATTCCTATTTGTCTAGGTAGAATCCTAGGCATTCTGCTCCAGAATGGAGTTGTTCGCCGGTCAGGGACGGCGATAGGCGTCCAGCACCGCGCGCAGTTCGGCGATCGCGGCGCGGCGGCGGGCAGGGTCTTCGATCCGGCCCAGATCGCGGCGCAGATTGACCGCAAGCTCGGCATAATCATTCTGCCAGCCGCGCCCGAGGATCTCGCGCACATCGGCGCGGGCGGCGCCCCGACGGACGGCGGGGCCGGCCGGGGTCAGCACCCAGGTCTCGCCCAGTGCCGGCGTCGCGACATCGGCAAAGTCCGCGCCCAGCGCTCCGGCCAGCGCTGCCAGCGCGTCCGCCTCGCCGTGCGTGAGGAACAGCGTGCCCGCCACCGGCCGGCGTGCCCGTGCCCAGGCGATCAGTCCGTCGCGGTCGGCATGGGCGGAATAATCGTCAAGCTGCCGCACCGTCAGCCGCACGGCGACGTCATGGCCCGAAATCCGCACCCGCTGCGCGCCGTCAAGGATCGTGCGCCCCAGCGTGCCGGTCGCCTGATAGCCGATGAACAGCAGCGTGGAGTCGCTGCGCGCCAGATTGTCGATCAGGTGATAGCGGATGCGCCCGCCCTCGCACATGCCCGACCCGGCGATGATGATCGCCCCCGACAGCCGTTCCAGCGCGCGCGACTGTTCGACCGTTTCGACATAATGAAACGCCGGATGCGCGAACACATGGGCATCGTCGACATCGTCCAGCCGGGCCGCATGGCGGGCAAAGACACGGGTGATGCGGGTGGCGAGCGGCGAATCGATGAAGATCTGCGCGTTGGGCAGCCGGCCGCGGTTGATGAGCACGGCCAGGTCGAGCAGCAGCTCCTGTGTGCGCTCGAGCGCAAAGCTGGGGATCAGCAGATTGCCCCCGCGCGCCCGCGCCGCCATGACCTCGGCGGCAAGCAGGTCGCGGCGCTGCTCTTGGTCGAGCGGTGCGCGTGTCCGGTCGCCATAGGTCGATTCCATGATGACATGGTCGATCCCCGCCGGGGCCTGCGGGTCGGCGACCAGCGTCGCGCCATCGGGGCCGAGATCGCCTGAAAACAGCAGCTTCATCCCCCGGTGCGTGACCAGCGCCGATGCCGAGCCGAGAATATGGCCGGCGTTCCACAGCTCGACCGTCACGCCTTCGACCGGCACGAACGGCGTGCGCAGCGCCACTGGCTGGAGCAGCGTGAGCGCGCGTTCGGCATCCTCCAGCGTATAGAGCGGCTCGACCGGCGGCTCGTCCGCCCGGTCTCGCCGCCGGTTGCGCCGTTCTGCATCCTGCTCGCTGATCCGCGCCGAGTCGCGCAGCAGATGTTCGAGCAGCTCGGCCGTCTCGGGCGTGCAATGGATCGCGCCGTGAAAGCCCGCTGCCACCAGCCGGGGCAGCAGCCCCGAATGATCGAGATGGGCATGGGTCAGGATCACCGCCTCGATCCGGCGCGGGTTGAACGCAAATGGCTCCGCGTTCAGCGCCTCAAGGCTGCGCGATCCCTGGAACAGCCCGCAATCGATCAGCAGCTTCCTGCCGCCAAGGTCGAGTTCGTAGCAGGACCCGGTGACGGTGCCGGCCGCGCCGTGAAAGGCGATGGTGCTGGTCATGGGCCGAGACTGGCCGGGGGCGGGCGGCCTGCCAAGCAAAAACGCCGCGCATCGCTGCGCGGCGTCTTGTCGCGGATCGACGGTGCGGGCGGGCCGGCAAATGGCCCACCCGCCGGCCGGTCAGCCGCTGTAATACATGTCGAACTCGACCGGGCTGGGGGTCATTTCCCAGCGCGCGACCTCGGCCCGCTTCAGCTCGATATAGGCCTCGATCTGGTCGCGGCTGAACACATCGCCCTTGAGCAGGAAGTCCATGTCCGCCTCGAGCGAGTCGAGCGCCTCGCGCAGCGACCCGCAGACGGTCGGCACATTGGCAAGCTCGGCCGGCGGCAGATCATAGAGGTTCTTGTCCATCGCATCACCCGGATGGATGCGGTTCTGGATGCCGTCCAGCCCCGCCATCAGCAGCGCTGCATAAGCGAGATAGGGGTTGGCGAGCGCGTCGGGGAAGCGGAACTCGACGCGCTTGGCCTTGGCCCCCGCGCCATAGGGAATGCGGCACGAGGCCGAGCGGTTGCGGCTCGAATAGGCGAGCAACACCGGCGCTTCATACCCCGGCACCAGCCGCTTGTAGCTGTTGGTCGTCGGGTTGGTGAAGGCATTGAGCGCCTTGGCATGCTTGATGACGCCGCCGATGTAGTAAAGGCACATTTCCGACAGGCCGGCATAGCCATTGCCCGCGAACAGCGGCTTGCCCTCGGCCCAGATCGACATGTGGGTGTGCATGCCCGAGCCATTATCTTCCTTGATCGGCTTGGGCATGAACGTCGCGGTCTTGCCATAGGCATGCGCGACCTGATGGACGACATATTTATAGACCTGCATCCGGTCGGCGGTTTCGACCAGCGTGCCGAAGGTCAGGCCGAGTTCGTGCTGGGCGGCAGCGACTTCGTGATGATGCTTGTCGCAGGGCAGGCCCATTTCCAGCATCGTCGAGACCATCTCGGCGCGGATGTCGACGGCGCTGTCGACCGGCGCGACCGGGAAATAGCCGCCCTTGGCGCGCGGGCGGTGGCCCAGATTGCCGGCATCATAGGCGCGGCCGGTGTTGGTCGGCAGCTCGATATCGTCGATCCGGTAATAGCTGGTGTTATAGCCATTTTCGAACCGGACATCGTCGAACATGAAGAACTCGGCCTCGGGGCCGACATAGATGGTGTCGCCGATGCCGGTCTGCTTCAGATAGGCTTCGGCGCGCTTGGCGGTCGAGCGCGGGTCGCGGGCATAAAGCTCGCCGGTCGACGGCTCGACGACGTCGCAGAACAGGATCAGCATCGGCGTGGCCGAAAACGGATCGACATAGGCGGCATCCAGATCCGGCTTCAGGATCATGTCGCTTTCGTTGATCGCCTTCCACCCGGCGATCGACGAGCCGTCGAACATCAGCCCGTCGGTCAGCGCATCCTCGTCCATCACGCCGGCGCACATCGACAGATGCTGCCACTTGCCATGGGGGTCGGTGAAGCGAAGATCGACCCACTCAATCTCTTCGTCCTTGATGCGCTTCAGAATGTCGGCAGCGGTGGTCGGCATCAGTCTGTCCTTGGTGGTGCCCCGGGCCGGCATGGCCGGGGCGGGTGGAAACTGGGGCGTCAGCGCCCCGGAAAAGGCGACACCGGCAGCCGCCCCAAAGCCTGAACCCGCGCCTTACAGCGCGTCATTGTCCCGTTCGCCGGTGCGGATGCGCAGCGCGGTCTCGACCGGCAGGACGAAGATCTTGCCGTCGCCGATGCGCCCGGTCTTGGCGGCGTTGCTGATCGCTTCCACCACCCGCTCGGCCAGTTCGTCGGCAACGACGACCTCCAGCTTCACCTTGGGCAGGAAATCGACGACATATTCGGCGCCGCGATACAGCTCGGTATGGCCTTTCTGGCGGCCAAAGCCCTTGGCCTCGGTCACGGTGATGCCGGACACGCCGACTTCGTGCAGCGCCTCCTTCACCTCGTCGAGCTTGAAGGGTTTGATGATCGCTTCGATCTTTTTCACTGGCTGCTCATCCCCCCGGGCGTGTGTCCGCCGCCTGACCCTGCATAAGCCCGCCGCCCGGCGAGTCGCAAGCAAGCGCCGCTGCAAATGCGAAATGTCCCGCCCGTCTGCCCATTTGCTGGGCAGACGGGCGGCAAATGCCGCGCAATTGGGCAGTTTTCCGGCGCGCCCCGGCCGGTCAGCGCGTGCCCGCCGATCCGCCCGCACCGGCTGCCTGTTGCTGGCTGCGCGCATAATGCGCCTCCCCGGTCACATAGGCGCGCAGCGCCTCCGCCCCCGCCGCATCGACCACCGCGCGGAAACTCACCATCCCGCGCTCGGTCAGCGCGCCATCGCGCACCACCGACGCCCATGCCGCGGCATCGCCCAGCAGGCCCGACCGGCGCAGATCGGGCGTCACCCCGCCGCCGACCGCGCCCGAGCCGTGGCACACCGAACAATAGCGCGCGAACAGCCGCTTGCCCGCCAGCACCGTTTCGGCCGATGCGGTCTGGACGGGCGGATCGAACGGCAGCTCGACCGTCTCCGCCGCCGGCAGCCGGGCCTTGCCGCCCAGTTTCAGCACGATCAGGCGCGGGATGCTCGGCACCTGATTGGCCGCGCCGCCGGCCGCCCCTGCGGTCAGCGGCCACGCGCCGCCCCGACCGGTCGTGAAGGCGACATATTGGGTGCCATCGAGCGTATAGGTCGCCGGGGCCGCCATCACCCCCGACCGGGTCGGCAGCGACCAGAGCTGGCGGCCACTGTCGGCGGCATAGGCGCGCAACTCGCCCAGCGCTGTGCCCTGAAACACCAGATTGCCCGCCGTCGCCAGCGTGCCGCCATTCCAGGGCGTCGGATAATCGACCCGCCAGCGCGCCCGCCGCGCCGCCGGATCCCAGGCGACCAGCGCCCCGCGCGTGGCGGCGATGGCGGCCTTGACCAGCACCGGGTCGCGCGGCAGCCCGCCCTCGGTCAGGTTCGTGCCGGTGTTGAAGCCGAGCGGGCGTGGCTGATCGTCGCCGGGCAAAAGCGGCGGCAGATAGCCAAAGGCAATGTCGTTGACCGGCAGATAAACCAGCCCCGTCGCCGGGCTGAAGCTCATCGGTTGCCAGCTGTGCGCGCCGATGGGGGCGGGCACGGCCAGAAACGGTTTGCCGGTGCGGTAGAAGCGCGCCTCCGGGGCCTCGACCGGCCGCCATGTCGCCGGATCATAGCCGGTCGCCCAGTTCACCTTGGTAAACATGTCCGCCGACAGCGGCCGCCCGCTGCGCCGGTCAAGGACGAAGAAAAACCCGTTTTTGGGCGCGTGATACAGCACCGGCCGCCCGTCCAGCTCAGCGAGGATGATCGGCTGGGTCGCGGTATAGTCCCAGGTTTCGCCGGGCGTTTCCTGATAATGCCACAGATATTCGCCGCTGTCGGGCCGCAGCGCCACGATCGACGACAGGAACAGATTGTCGCCTTCGCCCGCCGAGCGCAGGCCATGGTTCCACGGATTGCCGTTGCCGACGCCGATATAGAGCTGGTCGAGGGCCGCGTCATAGACGATCGCGTCCCACACCGTGCCGCCGCCGCCCGACTGCCGCCACTGGCCGCCGGCCGACCATGTCGCCGCCGCATGGGTGCCAAGCGCTGCATCCGATGCCTCGCCATCGGGCCGCCCGTCCGGGTTGGGGACGGTGTAGAAGCGCCATTTCTTCGCGCCGGTCGCCGCGTCATAGGCGGTGACATAGCCGCGCACGCCAAACTCCGCCCCGCCATTGCCGATGACGACCATGTCCTTCACGATCCTCGGCGCGCCGGTGATCGTGTAGGGGCGGGCGGGATCGGTGGTCTGCACGCTCCACAGCTGTCGCCCGGTCGCCGAATCGAGCGCGATCAGCCGCCCGTCGAGCGCGCCGACGAACACGCGCCCCTTCCACACCGCCACGCCGCGATTGACGACGTCGCAACAGGCGCGGACGGCGGTTTCGCCGGGAACCTTGGGGTCGTGCGTCCATAGCAGGCGCCCGGTGCGCGCGTCATAGGCGAACACCTTGGACCATGGGCCGGTCAGATACAGGACGCCGTCGACCATCACCGGGGTCGCTTCCTGGCCGCGCGCATCGGGCAGATCGGCCCACCAGGCGATGCCGAGACTGGCGACATTGCCGGCGTTGATCGCATCAAGGGGGCTGAACCGCCGCTCGTCCGATCCGCCGCCGACCGAGGGCCAGTCGGTGCCGTTGCCGCCCCTCGCCAGATAGGCGGCATCGACGCCGCTGCCCGGTCTGGCCTTGCCCGACCCCGCACCGCCCGGCGCGCCCGCCAACGCATGGGGATTGGCCACCGCCGCGACGCCGACCATCAGCGCCGCCACCATCACTGCCCGCATCGATCCTCTCCTGCCCAGCTGCCGCGATCATGCGTCGCGGTCATCCGGGTCGGGAGAGTGCCGAGATCAGTTGTAAATCGCTACTTCTTTTTTTGGAAGAACGGCACCGGGAGTTTGTGTTTGGGAAGAGCGGCACCGGCCCGCACCCCCACCCGGCCTCCCCACGGCAGGATACGCTATGGGAGGCCGGGTGGGGGTGCGGGCCGGTGCCGCCCGTGCGGCGTGAGCCGCACCACAAACAACCCGCCGCCCCCGCGCCGACAGGCGCGGCACAAACAACCCCGCCCCCGCGCCGGCGTTACAGATAGGGGCGGTCGAGGCCCTTCGGGCTCTTGGTGAAGATCTCGCAGCCGGTTTCGGTGATGCCGATCGAATGTTCGAACTGCGCCGACAGCGACCGGTCGCGCGTCACCGCCGTCCAGCCATCGTCGAGCAGCTTGGTGTCGGGCCGGCCGATATTGATCATCGGTTCGATGGTGAAGAACATCCCCGGGCGCAGTTCCGGCCCGGTGCCGGGGCGGCCGACATGGACGACTTCGGGCGCGTCGTGGAACAGCCGGCCAAGGCCATGGCCACAGAAATCGCGCACCACGCCGTAACGATGCCCTTCGGCATGGCGCTGGATCGCATGGGCGACATCGCCCAGCCGGTTACCCGGCCGCGCCTGTTCGATGCCCAGCATCAGCGATTCATAGGTGACGTCGACCAGCCGCCGCGCCTTGATCGGCACATCGCCGACCAGATACATGCGGCTGGTGTCGCCGTGCCAGCCATCGAGCAGCGGCGTCACGTCGATATTGACGATGTCCCCATCGCGCAGCGTCCGGTCGGACGGGATGCCGTGGCACACGACATGATTGATCGAGATGCAGCAGCTGTGCGTATAGCCGCGATAGCCGAGCGTCGCCGGCACCGCGCCCGCGCGCAGCATATGGGCGCGGATGATGTCGTCGAGCGCCGCCGTGGTCACGCCGGGGACGACATGGGGGGTGATATCGTCCAGAATCTCCGCCGCCAGCCGCCCGGCCCGGCGCATGCCTTCAAAACCCTCGGGGCCGTGCAGCCGGATGGCGTTGGTGCGGGCAAGGCTGGTGTCGTTGGCGTCGATATAGCTGGTCATCCCCCCGCATATAGACACGAACGCTTGTCAATCCAACGCCGTTGGATGAAGGAGCGGGCATGACCAGCGAACGCATCTGGACCGCCGGCCTTGTGATCATCGGCGACGAAATCCTGTCGGGCCGCACGCAGGACCGGAACATCGCCCAGATCGCCCTGTGGCTGAACCTGCAGGGCATCCGCCTGGCCGAGGTCCGGGTGGTGGGCGACACCGAAGCCGCGATTGTCGAGGCGGTGAACGCACTGCGCGCGCGCAACGATTATCTGTTCACCACCGGCGGGATCGGCCCGACGCATGACGACATCACCGTCGATGCCATTGCCGCCGCGGTGGGCGTGCCGGTGATCGTCCATCCGCGCGCCCGCGCGGTGCTCGAGGCCTATTATGCCAGCCGGGGCGGGCTGACCGAGGCGCGGCTGCGCATGGCGCGCGTGCCCGACGGCGCGGACCTGATCGAAAACCGCATGTCGGGCGCGCCGGGCATTCGCTGGGGCAATATCTTCATCATGGCGGGGGTGCCGAACATCACCGCGATGATGCTCGATGCGCTGTCGGGCACGCTGGAGGGCGGGCGGCCGCTCCTGTCGGCGACGCTGGGCTGCTGGGTCGCGGAAAGCGAGGTCGCTGACCTGCTCCGCCAGACCGAGGCCGCGCATGACGGCTGCCAGATCGGCTCCTATCCGTTTTTCCGCGAGGGGCGGGTGGGGGCGAACTTCGTCATCCGCTCGACCGATCAGGCCGCGCTCGACGCCTGCGCCGCCGATCTCGCCGCGCGGCTGGCGGCAACCGGCCGGGACAGCGTGGCCGACGGAATCTGAACCCGGCGCGCACCGGCCCGCACCCCCACCCGGCGTCCCACGCCCACATCATGTGGGAGGCCGGGTAGGGGTGCGGGCCGGTGCCGCTCCCGCGCCCAGAGGCGCGCAGAAACGATCTAGCCGACCGCGCGCGGCAGGCGGCGGAGCAGCGCCAGCGCGAGCAGCGCAAAGCCCGCCGCGACCAGAAACGCCGCGCCTGACTGCCACAGCGGCGCGCCCGGCCGCGTCGTTTCTGCCATCACCCCGGTCAAGGCGAGTGGTGCGACAATCGAACCGAGGCCAAGCGCCATGCTGGCAATGCCCTGCACCTCGCCCTGCGTCTCTGCGGTCGCGCGGCGCGACAGCATCGCCATCAGGCTGGGCTGGACCAGCGACTGGCCGGCGATGAATGCCAGCGCGGCATAGGCCATCCAGCTTTGGGTGATGAATGCATAGGCGACAAAGCCGCCAATCGCCGCGATCAGGCCCAGTGTTGCCGCGTCGCGCTCGCCCAACCGGTGCACGGCGCGCCCGGTGAGCAGGGTCTGGCTGGCGGCGATGACGATGCCGACCGCCGCGAGGCTCAGCCCGATCATCGCGTTCGACCAGCCGAACCGCGCAATGCCGTAAAAGCTCCAGGTCAGCGGATAGACGAGGCTGGCAATCTGCCACAGCGTCAGGACGAGCGCAGCATGGATCATGCCCGGCGCCGCGCGCGCCGCCGCCAGCGCGCCGAGCGGATTGGCCCGCCGCCAGTCGAACCGCCGCCGGTTGGCGCGGGCCAGCGTTTCGGGAAACACGGTCAGCCCATAAAGCATGTTGAGCGCAGCCAGCGCCGAGGCGGCGTAGAAGGGCGCGCGGTCACTGAGCTGGCCGAGCAGCCCGCCAATCACCGGCCCGGCGATGAAGCCGACGCCGAACGCCGCGCTGACCAGCCCGAACCGCCGCGCCCGCGCCTCGGGCGCGGTCAGATCGGCAATCGCCGCCTGCGCGGGGGCATAGGAGCCGCCAAGCGCGCCCGACAGCAGCCGGCCGATCACGATCAGCATCAGGCTGTCGGCCAGCGCCAGCAGCAGATAATCGGCCGCCAGCCCGGCCAGCGCCACGATCAGCACCGGCCGCCGCCCGAACCGGTCGGACAGATTGCCGAGCACCGGCGCAGCAAAGAAGGTGGCGACGGCAATCGCCAGCCCCAGCCACGCCGCAATCCGGATCGCCCCCGGCAGATCGACGCCGCCCACCCCCATCAACAGCCGCGGCAGCACCGGGATGATCAGCCCGAACCCGATGGCATCGATGAAGATCGTGACCAGCACGAACCGCACCGCATGGCCATCAGCGGCAAGACCGGACGGCGCAGGAGTGGGGGCGGCGCTGGACATGCCCCTGCCTAGCCCGGCGGGGACGGCGGGGCAAAGGGGGCGGCAGAACGGGCTCTGAAAGCTGGAGCGGGTAGCGGGAATCGAACCCGCGCGTTCAGCTTGGGAAGCTGACAGGCTACCATTACATCATACCCGCTCGGTGGGCGTCGCGGGGGTGACCCCGGCTGATGCGGCGGCCCAGATAGCGGGCGCTGGCCGGCGCGGCAAGGGGGCAATGGCGGGCAGTGACGGTCGGGGGGGCGGGGCCGGTTTGGGCGCTGGCCTGTGCCGTCAATCCGCCGGCGCGACTCGCGGGTGCCGCTGCGGTCGCCGCGACTCGGCGACGGGGGCGGGCAGGGGCGCTGATGCCGTCCGAACCGGCCCCGGCGCACGATTCTGAGCCGCGATCATGCTGCGGCGCAATATTTGTCTACCGAAACGGTATTGAAATAAAATTGCAACATCGCTATATGCTCACCCACGCCGGCACTGCCGGTCGACGTTGCGGAGCGCCCACCCCCTTACGCCCGCAGCGTCTCTCCGGGCCGCGCGATTGCGCGGACGGAATATCGCCCGAGCGTGGCCGCCGCCCTCTCTCTCCCCCTTGGCGGTGGCGGACGCGCTCGGGCCAAAAACAAAGGAGACTGAGACATGAAGATGATTGCTGCGATTGCCGCCCTGCTGCTGGGCTTTGGCCTCACCGGTGCCGCCACTTCGGCCTTTGTGCCGCTGAACGTCGCCACCGGCTTCTGATCCCGGCCGCATCTGCGGTCTGACAAGCGGCGGAGCCGGGCCGGTCGTGCCCGGCTCCGCGCTGTCATTTGCGGGGGCCCAAGCGGCCCCGCTCCCCAGCCCCGCCGACCGCCGCGTCAATGTCCGGTTGACGCCAATCGCCGATGGACGGCCGCCGCCTTGCCCGCCTAAATGCGCGGCATGTCGACCACCTACACCCTTGATACCGCGACCAGCCGCGCCAACCCGACCCCGCAGCCGATGAAGCGGCTGACCGCGCCCGCGATCCGTGCGCGGAAAGGGGGCGAGCCGCTGGTGATGCTCACCGCCTATACGGTGCGGATGGCGCAGTTGCTCGATCCGCATTGCGACATGCTGCTGGTCGGCGACAGCCTGGGGCAGGTGGTCTATGGCCTGCCATCGACGCTGCCGGTCAGCCTTGACATGATGTGCGCGCACGGGGCCGCGGTGGTGCGCGGCAGCTATCACGCGATGGTTGTCGTCGACATGCCGTTCGGCAGCTATGAAACCTCGTCCGAACAGGCCTTTGCCAGCGCCGCGCGCATCCTGAAGGAAAGCGGGGCCGCCGCCGTCAAGCTGGAGGGCGGGGAGGCGATGGCGGAGACGGTCGCCTTTCTCGTCCGGCGCGGCATTCCGGTGATGGGCCATGTCGGGCTGACGCCGCAGGCGGTGAACATGCTTGGCGGCCACCGCGTGCAGGGGCGCGACGAGGCGACCGCGCAGCGCGTCGTCGCCGATGCCCGCGCCATTGCCGATGCCGGGGCCTTTGCCGTGGTGGTGGAGGGCGTGGTCGAGCCGATCGGCGTTGCCGTGACGGAGGCGATTGCCTGCCCCACGATCGGGATCGGCGCATCCGCCGCCTGTGACGGGCAGGTGCTGGTGGCCGAAGACATGCTCGGCCTGTTCGAACGCACGCCGCGCTTCGTGCGCCGCTATGCCGACATGGCCGCGCTGATCGACGGCGCGGCTGCCGCCTATGCCGGCGATGTGCGCGCGCGCCGCTTTCCGGGTGATGCGGAGATCTACGCGCCCAAATAAGGGGCATGTCCCGACCGCTTATCCCGCCAGCCTCTTTCCCCGCACGGCCCGCGCGGCTAAGACGGCGGCTGATTTCCCAACCGACGGAGAACTGGCTTGGCCCTTCCGCCGCAGAATAGCGACGCATTCATCCGCGAAGTCGACGAAGAGCTGCGCCGCGATCAGATCTTCGGATTCTGGGCGCGCTATGGGCGCACGGTGCTGGTCGTCATCCTGGCCGGGCTCGCCGTGTTCGCCGGCTATCTCTACTGGCGTCATTATCAGGACCAGCAGGCCGGGCTGACCGGTGAAAAGCTGCAAGCCGCCGTCGACAAGCTGTCGGCCAACCGGTTCAGCGATGCCAAGCCCGCGCTTGAGGAGCTGAGCCGGTCCGACCGTGCCGGCTACCGCGCCGCCGCGCGGCTGGCGCTGGGCGGTGTCGCCGCCCAGGCCGATGACGCGCGCACCGCCGCCGCGCGCTTTGCCGAAGTGGCCGGCGACACCGGCCTGCCGCAGCCGCTGCGCGATCTGGCGCTCATCCGCCAGACGGCGGTCGAGTTCGATCAGCTGCCCCCGCAGACGGTGATCACCCGGCTCCAGCCGCTGGCGACCAAGGGCAATGCCTGGTTCGGCAGCGCAGGCGAAATGGTCGCCGCCGCGCATCTGAAGGCCGGCCGGCCCCAGGCCGCCGGGCCGATCTTTGCCGCCATCGCCGCCGACCCGTCGGTGCCCGAGACGATCCGCACCCGCGCCGTCCAGATCGCCGCCCTGCTGGGCGTCGACAATCAGGGGCGCTGAGGCGATCCGCGCCCGCGCGCCGTTGTGTTGATCCTGTCGCCTTTCCGTTTCCGTTCCAGCCGAGTGCTTCCGCAATGATCCGCCCTTATTCCCGACCCCTGATCCTTGCCCTTGCCATCGCGCTGGCCGGCTGCGGCACGTTCAAACAGGCCAAGCCCAAGACGCCGGTTATCGGCAACCGGGTGCCGATCCTGGTTTCGGAAACCAATGCCGATGTCGATCCGGGGCTGGCGTCGGTCGACGTGCTGCTGCCCGTGCAGATCGTCAATGACAGCTGGACGCAGGCCGGCGGCAATGCCGCCAAGTCGATGGGGCATCTCGGGCTGGGCGCGACGCCGAAGCGCGTCTGGGATGCGCGCGTCAATGCGGGCTATAAAAAGCGTTCGCGGCTGGCGGCGGCCCCGGTGGTGGCCGGTAGACGGCTGTTCATCGTCGATGCGTTGGCGCGGCTGCACGCCTTCAACGCCGACACCGGCGCCAAGCTGTGGACGGTGTTCGTCGGCGATGAAAAGGATTCAAAGGGCGGCATCGGCTTCTGGAGCGGCGAGGCGACCGGGGTCAGCGGCGCGCTGTTCGGCGGCGGGGTGAGCGCCGAGGGCGACCGCGTCTATGCCACCAACGGGCTGGGCGATGTCGCCGCGTTCAACGCGGCCGATGGCAGCATGATCTGGAAAAAGCGCCCGGGCGGCCCGCTGCGCGGTGCGCCGACGCTGTTCGCCGGCAATCTGTTCGTCGTCAGCCAGGACAATCAGCTGTTCGCGCTGCGCCAGAGCGACGGCAATGTCGAATGGACCGACAGCGCGACGCTGGAAGTGTCGGGCGTGTTCGGCGTCGCCGCGCCGGCGGCCGGGCAGGGCACGGTGGTCGCCGGTTTCTCGTCGGGCGAACTTGACGCCTTCCGCTATGAAAATGGCCGGCCGCTGTGGCAGGATGCGCTGTCGCGGACCAGCATCTCGACCTCGGTCGCCACCTTGTCGGACATTGATGCGCCGCCAGTCGTCGATCAGGGCCGGGTGATCGCCATCGGGGCCGGCGGGCGCATGGTCTCGCTCGATCTGTTCACCGGCCAGCGGCTGTGGGAAATCAACGCCGCCGGCATTTCCATGCCCTGGGTGGCGGGCGAATGGGCGTTCGTCGTCACCGAGGATGCCCGGCTGCTCGCGGTCGCGCGGTCCAATGGCCGGGTGCGCTGGGCCACCCAGCTGCGCCGCTATCGCAATGAAAAGAAAAAGACCGGGGCCATTGGCTGGAAGGGCCCGATGCTCGCCGGCGGGCGGCTGGTGCTGATCAACAGCCGGGGCGAGATCGTGTCGGTCGATCCCGCGAACGGCCAGATCCAGTCGGTGATCGAAAAGGCCGGCAAGGGCTTTTCGCTGGCTCCGGTCGTCGCCAACAACATGCTGTTCCTGGTCGACGATCAGGGCCGCCTGACCGCCTGGCGCTGAGGCGCAGGCGCGGAAGACCGGGAAGGTCAGCCCGGATCGCTGTCGTTCCCGCCGGCGTCGGGGGCCGGCGCGACCGGTTGAGCGCCCCCCGCTTCAGGGGCATCGCCGGGTGCCGCCCCCTTATCGCTTGAGTTGACGGCTGCCGGGCCGGCGGGCCGGGCGGTCTCGCCCGGCTGATCCACCGTCAGATCGGCCTCCATCTGCGTCTCGGCTGCGCGCAGTGCCGCATCGACGGTGTCGACCGCGGCATTGGCGGTCGCCGCGACCGCGGCCGATCCGTCCGCCTCTGCCGTCTCATTGCCCGTGCCGCCCGCACAGCCGGCGAGCGCCAGCAGCGCGGGAATGGCGCACAGCGCGCGGGGCAGTCGGGACATCATACAGGCTCCATCGGCGGCTTATCTGACGGCGCAGCTGTCGGCGTCGCCCGCATCAAGGTCAAGGCAGCGGCCGTCAATCTCCGCCCGGTCAACCGGCAGGCGCAGCAGTGCGGCGAGCGTCGGCATGATGTCCACCGTCTCCACGCCCAGCGGCTGTTCGAACGGCTGCACGCCGGGCCACCAGAACAGGATCGGCACGCGCCGGTCATAATCCCAGAAGCTGCCATGGGTGGCGACATAGCCGCCGCGCGGATCGGCAATCGGCGTCACGCGCGGCTTGAGCGCCACGATCAGATCGCCCGACCGGCCCGGAAAATAGGAGGCGCGCGCCCGCGCGGCGAGCGACCAGGTCTCGGGCGGGCCTTCGGGCTGCGGCATCGCCCCCAATTCGGTGCCGGTGAACACCGCCTCGACCAGCGGGCTTTGCCGCACCAGCTCGGCGGCGCGGCGGATCACGGCGGCGCGGCGGCGCGCCGGCACGTCGCGGTGGACATAAAGGTCGCCGCCCTGCGCGATCAGCGCCGGGCCGGCGAGCTTCAGCTCGCGGCGGATCGCGGCATCAATGGCCTTGGGGTCGAAACGCTGGTCGACGCGCTGCGCGTCGGGGGCAGCGTGGCGGACATTGCGTTCGGGCAGGTCATGCCCGCCATGATCGGCGGTCAGCACCGCGACATAGCGGACGCCGCTGGCATCGAGCGCGGCGAACAGCCGCCCCAGCTCGCGGTCGAGCGCCATCAGCGTCAGGCATTGTTCGCTCCCTGCCGTGCCATAGGTGTGGCCGACATAATCGGGGGCCGAGGCGCTGAGCGCCAGCAGATCGGGGGCAGGGCCGCGCCCCAGCTTGAGCGAGTCGAACAAGGCGAGCGCGAGATCGACGGTCGCGGCATCGCTTTCGGGCGAGGCGCGGAAGGCGCGGGTGTCGCCCGCCGCCCGTGCGAAGCGGCCATCGCCCACGGTCTTGCCGCCGCCGATCGGCACCGCGCGGGCGCGGGTGTCGCACGGGGCGATCAGCTCCATCGCCGGGCGCGGCGCGGCAAGCCGTGCGGCCACGCTCGCGCGCACCGCCGCCACCGCCGGATCGGCGGTTTGGCCGGCGGGGCCGACATAGTCGCGGCCATT
Organism: Sphingomonas sp. URJC2; assembly: GCF_059803575.1. Classification (NCBI taxonomy): domain Bacteria; kingdom Pseudomonadati; phylum Pseudomonadota; class Alphaproteobacteria; order Sphingomonadales; family Sphingomonadaceae; genus Sphingomonas; species Sphingomonas sp. URJC2. The sequence goes on along the minus strand of NZ_JAPFGX010000005.1, from coordinate 18,376 downwards.
CCACCACCACATCTGGTCGGCGCGGTGGCCGCCCAGCATCACCGCCGCGCGGTCCTTGGTCGACACCGACACTACCCGGCTGGCGGGGTTGGCGGCCTTCATCCGGTCGCCGAGCGTCGGCACCTTCAGATGGACGGGCGAGACGGTGTAATTGGACGAACTGCTGCCCGCGACATTTTCGTCCTCGGCGCAATAGACGGTCTTGTCCGCGCGCGCGATCGACTGGTCCAGCCAGTCATTGGCGATGATGCCGCTGCGCGCCGGGCGGGCACCGGTCAGGATCGTCGAATGGCCGGGGCAGGTCTCGGTCGCGGCGTGCGACTGATAGCCGGAGGGAAAGACGACGCCCTGCGACAGCCGCTTCAGCCCGCCACTGAAATATTGGCGGTATTCCGCGAACAGGTCGGCCGAAAATTGGTCGACGGCGATGGTGACGACCAGATCGGGGGCGGCCGGCCGGGTGGCTGCGGGGGCGGGCGCGGGGGGCGGCGTCTGGGCAAGCGCCTGGGCCGATGCGCCCGCCAGCAACAGCGCGGGCAGCAGAGCGAGGGTGCGGATCACGGAACAGAATCTCCTTGGGCCATGGGGCCGGGTGCGGATAGGGGATGGCGCATGGCCGCTGAACCGACAAGCTCCTCCGTCCGCTGCGCCGGTTACGGCCTGCCTTATGCCGTTTTTCATGGCGCGGTGATGACGCTGCTCATGGTGCTGGCCTTGATCTGGTCAGCGGCTCCCGCCCGCGCGCAAGGCCCGGCGGGGGCCGCGGGGGCCGCCGCGCATATCCGCCCGACGCTGATCGCCGAAACGCCCGCGCCCGCGCCGGGCCAGACCATCGATCTGGCGCTGCTGATGCAGCCCGATGCCGGCTGGCACGGCTATTGGGCCAATCCCGGCGATGCCGGGGTGCCGCTCGCCGCGCGCTGGACGCTGCCGGCGGGCGCGCGGGTCGGTGCCTTCGCCTATCCGGTGCCCGAAAAGCTGCTGATCGCCGGGCTGATGAACTATGTGTTCGAACGCGATTATGCGCTGATCCTGCCCTTCACCGTGCCGGCAGATGCGCGGCGCGGCGATCGGCTGCGGATCGCCGCCGAACTCGACTGGCTGGCCTGCACCGATCAGGTCTGCGTGCCCGAACGCGGGCGCGTCAATCTTGTCTTGACGGTCGGCACGGGCGCAGCCGATCCGGCGCAGACGGCGCGGTTCGATGGCTGGCGGCGGGCGCTGCCCCGGCCGCTCGGCGCGCCGGTGCGCGCGGCGCGGGCGGGCAATGTCATCCGCCTTGCCGTGCCGCTGCCCGCCGGGATCGCGCTCGACCGGCCCTATGTGTTTCCGCTGACCGAGCGGCTGATCGACCATGCCCGGCCGCAATCGTTCAGCCGCAGCGGCGATACGCTGATCGTCGAGCTGCCCGCCGCTGCGGCGGGCGCGCAGCCGCTGGCAGGGGTGCTGCGTGTCGATGACCGCACCGCGCTGGCGTTCACGGCGGTGGCGGGGCCGGTGCCGCCGCCCGGCACGCCGGTCGTGACCGGCGACGATGGTGCTGGTGCGGGCGACGGGCTGGGCGGGGGCGCGCTCGGCCTGATCGCCGCGCTCGGCGCGGCCATTCTGGGCGGGCTGATCCTCAACATCATGCCGTGCGTGTTCCCGATCCTGAGCCTCAAGGCGCTCGGCCTTGCCCGGGGCGGGATCGACGAAGCGGTCGCCCGGCGCGAGGCGCTGGCCTATTCGGCGGGCGTGATCCTGACCTGTGTGGCGCTCGGCGGGCTGCTGCTCGCGCTGCGTGCCGGGGGCGCGTCGGTCGGCTGGGCGTTCCAGCTTCAGGATCCGCGCGTGATCGCGCTGCTGCTGCTGCTGGTCGTCGCCATCGCCTTCAACCTCGCCGGGCTGTTCGAACTGGCGAGCATCGGCGCGGGGGATGCGCTTGCCCATCGCGGCGGGACGGCGGGGGCGTTCTGGACCGGCGCACTGGCGGCGTTCGTCGCCACGCCCTGCACCGGGCCGTTCATGGCCGCTGCCCTTGGCGCGGCGCTCGTCCTGCCGGTGATGGCGGCGCTGGCGATCTTTGCCGGGCTGGGGCTGGGGCTGGCGCTGCCGTTCCTCGCCATCGGGTTCGTGCCCGCGCTGCGCCGCCGCCTGCCGCGTCCGGGCGCGTGGATGACGACGCTGCGCCGCATTCTCGCGGTGCCGATGTTTGCAACCGCACTTGGGCTCGCGTGGATCCTGGGCCGGCAGGCGGGGGGCGACGGCATGGCGCTGGGGCTGGCGGCGGCGCTGCTGCTTGGCCTTGGCCTGTGGTGGCTGGGCGTGCGGCAGGCGGGCGGACGGCGCATCTGGCCGGCGCTGCCGGTGCTGCTGGCGGCCCTCGCGCTGACTGTCACCGTCCGGCCCGCAACCGGCGCGGCGGCACCGGCGGCCAGCGGCGCGTTTGCCGTCCGGCCGTTCAGCGACGCGGCGCTCGCCAGCGCGCGCGCATCGGGACGGCCGGTCTTTGTCTATTTCACCGCCGACTGGTGCATCACCTGCAAGGTCAATGAGCGCGCCGCCATCGACCGGGCAGACACCGCCCGCGCCTTTGCCAAGGCGGGGATCGAGGTGCTGGTCGGCGACTGGACCAATGGCGATCCGGCGATCGGCCGCTTTCTTGCGGCGCGCGGGCGTTCGGGGGTGCCGCTCTACCTGTTCTACCGCCCCGGCGCGGCTGAGCCCGAGGAACTGCCCCAGCTGCTGACCCCGGCGATGCTGACCGCGCTGGCGGGTTAAGCGCAGGAGAAGGCGCGTCAGGCGGGCGGCGCGGCGGGATCCTCGGGCAGCGGCGATGCGGCGGGGGCGGCCGGGGGCTGTGCGGGGCCAAGGCACGCCTCGCGCACCCGCCTGACCGACACGCCGCCGGGCAGCGTCAGCTGTTCGCCCGCGCCGCCGATCAGCAGGATCTGCGCCTGCGGGGCGGCCATTGCCGCGAACAGCGGATCACCGGCCGTCAGCCGGGCCTGCACCCGCGCGGTGCCGGCCGGGCGGGCGGGCATGTTGCGTTCCACATCGCCGGCGCGCAGCGTCAGCACATCGCCGTCGCCGGCGCGTTCGACGACGATCTGGCCGCGCGGCCGGTCACAGCTGAGCGCGAGCAGCGGCGCTTCGCCGGCCGCGCCGAACGAGGCGGTGGCCCCGCTCACGCTCCAGGCCGGGGGCGGGCCGCCCACCTCTGCCGGCGCGTCGGCGTCGACCAGCTCGGGTTCCGGGTTCACCCGCACCTCGCCCGCGCGCTGCTCGCGTTCCTGCGGCTTGATGTCGGTGCAGCCGCCAAGCGCCGCCATCTCGGCGATCAGGCCGGCGATCAGGCCGGCAGGCAGAAGGCCGGCGCAGCGCCGGGCAGGGGCATTATTTCGCGGCATGGACCCTTTCTCCCCCGATCCAGGTTTCCAGCACGCGGGTCGCGCGCAGCTCGGCCATGGTCGATTGCAGCGGATCGGTGTCGAGGATCAGGAAATCGGCGCGATAGCCGGGAGCGAGCCGCCCGATCCGGTCCTCGGCAAAGCCCGCATAGGCAGCCCCGGTGGTGAAGCCGGCCAGCGCCGCCTCGCGCGACACGCGTTCCTGCGGCTGCCAGCCGCCCAGCGGTTCGCCGTCGGCATCCTCGCGGCTGATCGCCGCCGCCAGCCCGGCAAAGGGATTGGGATGTTCAACCGGCATGTCGGAGCCAAAGGCGATCGGCGTGCCCTGACGGCGCATCGATTCCCATGCATAGGCACCGTTCAGCCGCGCCGGGCCCAGCCGCGCTTCGGCCATCATCCGGTCGGACGTCTGGTGAACCGGCTGCATCGACGCGATGATGCCGTGCCGGGCAAAGCGCGGCAGATCGGTCGGATCGACGATCTGGGCATGTTCGATGCGCCAGCGCCGGTCGCCCTTGAAGGTTTCGGACAGCTCCTCGATCGCGCCCAGCACCTGATCATTGGCGCGGTCGCCAATCGCATGGGTGGCGACCTGAAACCCGTCCATCGCCGCGCGCACCATCAGGTTGCGCAGCCGCGCATCGCTGAGCAGGCCCAGCCCGGTCTGGTGATGATCGTCGGCATAGGGGGCCTTGAGCCACGCTCCGCGCGAGCCGAGCGCGCCATCGGCATAAAGCTTCATGCCGACCATGCGCAGCCGATCATCATAGAGCCACGGCGTCGGCCCGGCCCCGGCAACGGCGAGCAGCGGATCGAGCCCCGCCGAATAGCTGATGATGCGGACCTTGAGCACCCCGGCATCGCCGGCGCGGCGGAACACATTCCAGTCATCGGTGGTGCTGCCCATATCGGCGACTGCGGTCACGCCATTGGCGATCAGGATCGCCTGCGCCTTGGACAGAGCGATGTCGCGTTCGCGCGGCAGCGGGGCGGGGATGGCGCGTTCGATCAGCTCGCGCGCGGCGTCGACGAACACGCCATTTTCGATGCGCCCGCCCGCCGGGGCCTTGGTGTCGGCGGTGACGCCCGCGGCCTTGATCGCCGCGCTGTTCGCCCAGCCGGCATGGCCGTCGACGCGGACCAGCCAGACCGGCCGGTCGGCCACCGCCTGATCAAGATCGGCATTGGTCGGAAACCGGCCCAGCCCCCATTTTTCCTGATTCCAGCCGGTGCCGATGATCCATGCCCGGTCGCTGTTGGCGGCGGCATAGGCGGCGATCATCGCCTTGGCCTCGTCGAGCGAGCGCGCCTCGGTCAGGTCGAGCTGGATCGCCTTGAACCCCAGCTCCATCACATGGCCATGCGCGTCGATCAGGCCGGGGATCAGCGTGCGGCCCTGCCCGTCATGGCGGAAATCCAGCTTTTCCGGGCGCTTGTCGCGCGCCTTGAGCAGGCTGACGACGCGGCCATCCTTGCCGATCACCAGCCCGGTAAAGCGTTCGACCTGACCGCCTGCGCCGATGGTCATGCCATTGACATTGTCGATCAGCCCGTCGGCGCGGGCGGGGGTGGCGGCAAGCATGAGCGGCGCGAGCATCAGCGCGGCTGCCATCCGGGCGGCGCGCGTCCGGCGGGTGATCATCGGGGCAATCTCCTGACAAGGGCGCTGGTGTCCTCGCGGCCACCGCCCAGCGCCTGCACTTCGGCATAGAATTGATCGACCAGCGCGGCGACCGGCAGCGTCGCGCCGTTGGTGCGCGCCTCTTCGATGGCAAGGCCCAGATCCTTGCGCATCCAGTCGACCGCGAACCCGAAATCGAACCGGTCCTCGGCCATTGAATGCCAGCGGTTGAGCATCTGCCAGCTCGCGGCCGCGCCGCCCGAAATCGCCTCGAACACCCGGTCGGTATCCAGCTCGGCGCGCTGGGCGAAGCGCAGCGCCTCGCTCAGCCCCTGAACGACGCCGGCAATCGCGATCTGGTTGACCATCTTGGTCGTCTGCCCGGCACCCGCCGGCCCGACATGGGTGATGCGCGCGGCATAGGCGGCGATCAGCGGCTCGGCCGCGCGCACCGCATCCTCGCGCCCGCCGCACATCACCGACAGCGTGCCGGCTTCGGCGCCCGCCTGTCCGCCCGATACCGGCGCGTCGACGCACAGCAGATCGCGCCCGCGCCCCTCGACCGCGAGCTGGCGGGCGATGCGGGCCGACACGGTGGTGTGATCGATGAACAGCGCGCCCGCGCGCATCGCCCGGAACGCGCCGTCGCGGCCCAGCGTGACATCGGCCAGATCATCGTCATTGCCGACACAGGTGATGACGGCGTCGGCGTCCCGCGCCGCCTCGGCCGGGCTTGCCGCCTGCACGCCGCCATGGGCGCTGACCCAGGCCTCGGCCTTGGCCGGCGACCGGTTGAACACGGCAAGTTCATGCCCCGCTGCGGCCAGATGCCGGGCCATCGGCCCGCCCATCACGCCCAGCCCGATAAATGCGATGCGTGCCATGCCCGCTGCCTAGAGCAGCGGGCCGGGAAGCGAAAGCCTTGGTGTGCGCCCGGCCTATTCGGCCGGGGTCACTGCATCGCGGTGCGGGGGCGCGGCGGCGGAACCCGCAGGCGTGCGGTCGGACCCGGTGAACATGACCGGTCGCTCGCCGGCGGTGGCGGCAACCGGCTTGCGATCGGCGCGCGCACCGCGCGGAGCCTCGGCCAGCCGGCGATAGGCCGCCAGCGCCTGTCCGACCACCTGATCCATGTTGTAATAGCGATAGGTGGCCAGCCGGCCGACAAACACCACGCCCGGTTCGGCCAGTGCCAGCGCCTCATAGCGTTTGAACAGCGCCTGATTTTCCGGCCGCGGGATGGGGTAATAGGGATCGCCACTGGCCGAGGGATATTCATAGCTGATGCTGGTCACGGGCGCGGCCTGGCCGGTCAGATGCTTGTATTCGGTGATCCGCGTATAGGGAGTGTCGGCGGCGGGATAGTTGACCACGCCCACGCCCTGCACCCATTCGCGGTCATGCGTCTCGTGCCGGAACTCCAGCGAGCGATAGGGCAGGCGGCCATGGCGATAGCCGAAATATTCGTCGATCGGCCCGGTGAACACCAGCAGATCGAAATCGACGGCCTCCCGGATGTCCGCGAAATCCACGCCCAGCCTCACCTCGATCCTAGGATGGCTGAGCATCCGTTCGAACATGCGGGTATAGCCGTGACGCGGCATCGCCTGATGCCGGTCGGTGAAATAGCGATCGTCGGTGCTGGTGCGGGTGGGCACCCGCGCGGTCACCGATTTGTCCAGCTCGGACGGGTCGATGCCCCATTGCTTGGCGGTATAGTCCCTGAAAAAGGTTTCGTAGAGTTCGCGCCCGACCCGCGCCACGACCATGTCGGCGGCGTTGCGGATGTCGGCCACCGGCTCCGCCCGGGCGGCCAGAAACGCCTCGGCATCCGCGTCGCTTTCCAGACCCGCGCCATAAAGGAGGTTGAGCGTCGTGCGGTTGATCGGCATCGGCACCAGCTGCGCGCCGACCGCTGCGAGCACCCGGTGCTCATAGGGCCGCCATTCGGTGAAGCGCGACAGATAGGCGAACACATCGTCGCTGTTGGTGTGGAAGATGTGCGGGCCATATTGATGGATCAGGATGCCGGCGTCGTCGGTGCGGTCATAGGCATTGCCCGCGACATGCGGACGCCGGTCGATCACCAGCACGCGCTTGCCGCCATCGGCGGCCAGGCGTTCCGCCATCACCGCCCCGGCAAAGCCCGCGCCGACCACCAGCACATCGTAATGCGGCCGCTGCGCGCCAGCACGGCGGGCCTTCCCGGCGCGGGCCGCATCCTCGATCCGGGCAGCGATCGCCGACGCCGTTGCATCCCATGACATCGTCGCCAGCAGCCGGTCGACAGGTGCCAGCCAGTCGCCTTCGCCCCGGCCCAGTGCCAGCTGCGCGGCGCATGCGGCGACGAACGCATCCGCATCACCAGCGATGGCAACACCGTCCAGATCGCCATAATGGCGCACGACATCGGCAATCGGCGTCGACACCACCGGGCGCCCGGCAGCCAGATATTCGGGGGTCTTGGTCGGGCTGATGAACCGGGTTGCCGCGTTGATCGCAAACGGCATCAGCGCCACGTCCCAGCCCGACAGATAGGCAGGCAGATCGGCATAGGCGCGCGCACCCAGCCAGACGATGTTCGGTCGGCGCGGCAGCAGGGCAGGGTCGATCTTCGCCACCGGGCCGATCATCACCAATGTCCAGTCCGGCCGCGCCGCGGCCACCGCATCGATCAGCGCCAGATCCAGCCGCTCGTCGATCACCCCGTAAAAGCCGAGCCGCGGCCCGGGCAGGCAGGCCTGATCCGCCGGCTCGGCCCCGGCCAGGCGGGCAGCGCCGAAATGGGCGCGGTCGACGCTGGAGGGAAAGGGATGGACATTGGCGTTCCGCCCCCGCTTCGCCTCGTAGAGGCTGTAGCCGCCGGTCGTCACCAGATCGGCGCGGTCGAGCAGTTCGGCCTCCAGATCGAGCAGCCCGTCGGGCGCGAAGTCGAAATTGGCCAGTTCGTCCATGCAGTCATAGACGGTCGCATCCGGCGCCAGATGCCGCGAAAAACCCAGCATCATCGGCGTGTAATAGCAGCACACCAGCTGGCCATGGCGGGCCTGCGGGCGACCGCCCAACCCTTCGGCGGCGACGAGTTCGTCGAGCAGCCGGCGCAGCTGTGCCTCATGGACATGGCCGGGGTCGGCCGGGTCGAGATGCGGCACCAGCACCGTGACCCCGCTGTCCGGGCAGCGGGTGCGGCCAAGCCATGGCGCACCGGCCGCATCCATGATCGCTTCTTCCCAGAAAAACACGCGGTAGCGCGCGGCAAGGCGTGTCATCAGCTGTTGCGGGCGCTGAAAGACAAAGTTCCAGCGAAGATGTGAAAAGCAAATCAGCATCCGGTCGGGCGCGCGGCGCGCATCTTCGGCGGACGAGACAAGATAAGGGGAATTGTTCACGGTCCCGCTGCTCCCTGGTCATGACGGATCACATGGCAGCATCCGCCAGGATGGGGATGCGCGCGTCACTCATCTGATCGCAGACAGGAAATCCGCGAGGGCACATCTTTGTTCCGGTCCCCGCGCAGCGCGAGGGTTCGGGGGGGCTTAGGGGCCGCAAGCGGAGACCGCGCGCGGTTCCGGGCCGGGCCACTGCGGCCGCCCGGATGAAAAAAAGGGGCGCGGTGCCGGGTCCGGCAGCCGCGCCCCTGATCGGGACCATCTGGGTCTGGCTCAGGCCCCTTGCGGGGCGGGATCGCCGAACGGACCCGGCTTTTTCGGGCGGGTGCGCGGGATCGAGCTGCCCGCGACGGCTGCGGCCGGGCGGTTCTTGTCGCCCTCGCCTCGGCCGATATCCTCGCCCTTGATCGCGCGCTTGGCCTCTTCGCCGGTCAGCGTCTCATATTCGAGCAGCGCCTCGGCCAGCTTATGCAGTTCATCGAGATTGTCGGTGAGCACCTGGCGCGCGCGGCCCTCGGCTTCCTCGATGAAGCGGCGCACTTCCTGATCGATCAGCCGGGCGGTTTCTTCCGACACATTCTGCGACCGGGCGACCGAATGGCCGAGGAACACCTCGTCCTGATTGTCGCGGTAGCGCAGCCAGCCGAGCTTTTCGCTCATGCCATATTCCATGACCATCGACCGGGCCATGTCGGTCGCCTGCTGGATATCGTTCGACGCCCCGGTGTTGAGCGCGTCGGCGCCATAGATCAGCTGTTCGGCGATGCGCCCGCCAAAGCACAGGGCAAGCCGCGCCTTCATCTGGTTCATCGACATCGAATAACGGTCGCGCTCGGGCAGGTTCCAGGTCACGCCCAGCGCGCGGCCGCGCGGGATGATCGTCACCTTGTGCAGTGGATCGCAGCCGGGAACGTGGAGCGAAACGAGCGCATGGCCCGCCTCGTGATAGGCGGTGGCGCGCTTTTCATCCTCGGTCATCACCATGGACTTGCGCTCGGCGCCCATCATGACCTTGTCCTTGGCCTCTTCAAACTCGCGCATCGCCACCAGCCGCTTGCCCTTGCGGGCGGCGAGCAGCGCGGCCTCGTTGACGAGATTGGCAAGGTCGGCACCCGAAAAGCCCGGCGTGCCGCGCGCGATGGTGCGGCTGTCGACATCGGGGGCCAGCGGCACCTTCTTCATGTGCACCGACAGGATCTTCTCGCGGCCCTCGATATCGGGGCGCGGGACGACGACCTGGCGGTCGAACCGGCCCGGCCGCAGCAGCGCCGGGTCGAGCACGTCGGGGCGGTTGGTGGCGGCGATGATGATGATGCCTTCATTGGCCTCAAAGCCGTCCATTTCGACCAGCAGCTGGTTGAGCGTCTGTTCGCGCTCGTCATTGCCGTTGCCGAGGCCCGCGCCGCGATGGCGGCCGACCGCGTCGATTTCGTCGATGAACACGATGCACGGCGCGTTCTTCTTGGCCTGTTCGAACATGTCGCGGACGCGGCTCGCGCCCACGCCGACGAACATTTCGACAAAGTCGGACCCCGAAATGGTGAAGAAGGGCACATTGGCCTCACCCGCGATCGCGCGGGCGAGCAGCGTCTTGCCGGTGCCGGGCGAGCCGACGAGCAGCGCGCCCTTCGGGATCTTGCCGCCCAGCCGGGCAAAGCGGGTCGGGTCCTTCAGGAAGTCGACGATTTCCTGCAGCTCCTCGCGCGCCTCGTCGATGCCGGCGACATCGTCGAACGTCACCCGGCCATGCTTTTCGGTCAGCAGCTTGGCCTTGGACTTGCCAAAGCCCATCGCGCCCGAACCGGCATTTTTCTGCATCTGGCGGATGACGAAAAACGCAACGCCGAGGATCAGCAGGAAGGGCAGCGACTGGTAGATCAGGATCATCCAGAAGCTCGGTTCCTCGCGCGGCTTGGCGGAGAATTTCACGCCCTTGGCGATCAGCCGGTCGATCAGCCGGGGATCATCGGGGGCCTGGGTGCGGAACGCGCTGTCATTGGTCAGCGTGCCCGACACGATATTGTCGGCGATCGAGACTTCCTTGACCGAGCCGTCCTCGACGCGTTGCAGGAACTCCGAATAGGCAATGCCCTCGCCGCCCGCGACGCGGGTGCGGCTGTCGAACAATTGCACGAACAGCACCAGCGCAAGCACGACGCCGAGCCAGATCATCAGGCTCTTCATCCAGGGGTTGGTGCCGTCGGGTTGGTTCTTGTCGTTCATCGGGACGAGACTCGAGCAAAGGCGCGGACGCCAAGGGGTTCCGTGCCAAGATAGGATGAGACGGGTTAAGTAACAATGGCAGGTGGTGGGGCAGGCGGTGGGGCGGCCGGCGGGGCTTTTGTCGTGGCCCGGCGCGGCGGCGCGGGCACGAACCGCCAGACCGGGCCGGGCAGCGCCTTGACGCCGCCCAGCGTGGCCGGCCGTCCGGCCTCGAGCGCGGCGATCAGCCGGGCAAGGCGCGGCCCGTCCGCCGAGGTGCCGAACCCGTCCAGCAGGCGCAGCACCAGCCGCCGCACCAGCTCCGCCGGCAGGCCGCGCGGATCGAGCGTGTCGCCCGCGATCCGGTCCGCTGCCAGCTGCGTCGCCGCCCAGTCGAGCGCCGCCTCGGCCTCGGCCAGAATCGCCGCGCTGTGCGCCAGCCGCGCCGGATCGAGCAATGGCGTCGCCGCGATCAGCCGGCGGGCATGGGTGCGGTCGAACCGGGGATCGTCGTTCGACGGATCGGCGGCAGGCACGATCCCGGCGGCATCGACCACCGCGCGCAGCTCCGCCCGCCGCCAGCCGAGCACCGGGCGAATGAGGGTGATGCCGGGGGCAAGCGGGCGCTGGCGGCGGACCCCGGCCAGCCCGGCCAGCCCGGCCCCGCGCGCCAGCCGCATCAGCAGCGTTTCCGCCTGATCATCGGCATGATGGGCGGTGGCAACATGGCTGAGGCCCGCATCCGCCGCCCAGCCGGCAAGCGCATGGTAGCGTGCCGCGCGCGCGCCGGCCTGCACCGATCCGGTGACCTGCACCCGCAGCACATCATGCGCGACGCCCAGTTGCGCGCAGATCTGGCCGACCATCCGGGCCTCCGCCACCGCCTCGGCGCGCAGGCCATGATCGACGGTTGCGGCATAGACCCGGCCCGGCCGCTCGCCCGCCGCCAGCAGCAGCAGCGCCAGCGAATCCGGCCCGCCGGATACGGCAATGCCGATCCGCGCGTCTTCGGCGATGTCGGACAGGATGGGGCGCATGATCGCCCGGTCTAGAGCGAATCACCCTTGGGGGAAATGCGCCTTTCCCGCCAAGGGCACGCCATTCCGGTCTGGCTGCCGACCCGGCGGAGGAATGCCGGGCCGGTCGGCGCTCAGTGCACGGTGCCGTCAGTTTCGGCGGCGGCCAGGAACAGCACCAGCCGCTCGACCTGACGCCAGCGGCAGAAATCGATCACATTGCCCAGATCGCGGCTGCGATCGGCGCGCGCGGCGGCCTCGAATCCGGCATCGTCGCCGAACCGTGCCAGAAGATCGGTGGCGGCGGCCAGCGTCGCCCGATCGGCCACATAGAGCATCTGCTCCATGCATCACTCCCCTTAAGTCCGCCAAGCATGATCCAAGTCGCGTGCCAGAAACGGGATTTTCGCCTGTGCGGCGGCTTGCAGAGGTCAATGGCGCGTTGACCAAGTGCCAGCGGGGGACAGATGGAGCGGCTGGCGTATCGTGGCGGGACATGGCATGGGCCGGCGCGTGGCTGAACCCAAATCCCCCCGCGCCGCTGGCTGCCTGTTTGCGATCCTGCCTCTGGGCGGGGCGATTGCCCTTGGTCTTGCCGGTCAGCCGGTGATCGGCCTGCTCGCCGGGACCGGGCTGGCGGCGGTGCTCGCCACCCTGTTCTGGCTGGTCGACCGCCGCCGCGCCTGAGCGGGCGGGTCAGGGAGCGGCGGGTCAGGGGGCGGCGGGGCTGCCGTCCGGCCCGAATTTGCCCACTTCGTCGCCCCACAGGTCCCAGCCGGGGCGCAGCGTGCGCGCGAACATCTCCAGCCGGCTCGCCTCGGGATAAAGCCGCTCGATCGCCTCGGCGACGGCATCGGGCTTCTGGCTATGGGCGCGGCGCGGGGCGAGGATGACGTTCGACACCGCCTCGTCGGCCAGCTTCATCGGCCGGCCCTTGGCGACCCGGCTGGCGGCGATCACATATTCGGCGGTCGGCTTGACGATCGACGGGCGCACCCCCTGCGCGCGGATCGGGCCGCCATCCTTGCGCGCCTTCACCCAGACAAAGGCGATGCCCCGGAAATGCAGCTGCCATGCGGCAAGGCACGCCATGGCGACGTCGAGCCGGGGCGAGGTCGCCCACAGGAACAGCACGCCGCGTTCGGCCAGCAGATCGGGGATGGGCAGGCGGACAATCGCCTCGTCGGGCGCGGTCGCGTAGAACTTTGCCGCCGCACCCCATTTGTTCTGCTGGCCGTAATAGGACCAGGGCGGATCGGCCAGGATCACGTCATATTGCCGGTCGGGCAGATCGCGCCACCGCGTCATCGGCGATGCCCGGCCGCCGCTTGTGTGTCCGCCATGCCGCGTCTCTCCTCCCTTGCGGATGGCCGCACCCGCTCAGCGGCAGCGCGCGGCCTTGCGTCCCTTGTCGAACTGCGCCTTTTGCGCGGCGGTCAGGCTGCGGCCATAGACGCTGTCCAGCTCCAGATAGACCTTGCAGGCATCAGCGGGCTTTTTGAGCTGCACCAGCGCTTCGCCGAGCGCCAACAGGCTGTCGGTCGCGCGCGCGCCTTTCGGGAATTTCTGGTAATTTTCGTAAAAGGCGACGGCGGCCAGCGCGATCTTGCCATCGTCCATATACAGCCGGCCGAGCAGGTTCTGCGCATAGGAGGCGCGGCGGTGTTCGGGATGCTTCTCGACCACCTTTTTCAGCTCGGTCTCGGCGGCGGCATAGTCCTTGGCCTGCCACAGGCGGAACCCGTGAATATAGCTGTCCTCGGCATCGTCGCCGGTGCGCGGGCGCAGCACGGCGGTTGCCGCCGTGTCGGTGGTGACGGTGCGCGCGGGCGCAGGCGTCGGGGCCGGCGACGGAGCGGGGGCCGGGGCGGCTGTCGCCGGGCGCGGAGCGGGCGCTGCCACCGTGTCGCCGGTCGCCTCCGTCGCGGCCGGTGTCGCTGCCGCTGCGGCAGCTGCTTCGATCCTGGCCAGCCGCTCTTCCAGCTGGCCGAGGCGGAAGGCGTTCTGCTCGCTCTGCCCGGTCACCGTGCGCAGCGCCGCTTCGAGCGCATCGACCCGCGCGGTCAGATCGGCGAGCGGCGGCGTCGCCGGGGTGCCGCCGGGGCTGGCCTGCGGGGCCGCAACGGTCATTTCCGGTTCGACCGGCGCGCCGGCCGGAAACACCTTGCGCTGCACGGCGCGCAGTTCCTTTTCGATCTTCGTCACCCGGCCGGTCAGATCGGGGGCGGCGACTTGTGCAGTGGCGGGCAAGGCGACGCTCAGCAGCAGAAAGGCAAAAAACGGTTTGGACATGGTGGTTCCTGAACGGGCCGGGATCGGACGAATGGACGGTTCCTGTCTCTAGCCGCCCCGCGTCGCGGCTCAACCCCTGTCATGCGCGGCGTCATGCCCGGCGGGCCGGTGCGGGGGCGAGGGGTGCCGCGCGCGCGACGGGGCGCGGGATCGTCCGGCCTCAGCGCCAGCGCAGATTGTGCCGGCCGAGCGCCGACAGGTCCCGCACGCCCATCAGCTTCATCCCCCGTTCGATCTCGTCGCGCAGCTTGCCGAGCGCGCGGGCGACCCCGGCCTCGCCGGCGGCGGCCAGCGCATAGAGATAGAGCCGCCCGCCCGAACAGGCGGTCGCGCCGACCGACATCGCCTTCAGCACATGGCTGCCGCGCCTGACGCCGCCATCCAGGATGATTTCGATCTGCCCGCCGACCGCATCGACGATCTCGGCCAGCTGGTCGAACGGGGCGCGGCTGCCGTCGAGCTGGCGGCCGCCATGGTTGGACACCATGATCGCCGTCGCCCCGATATCGACTGCGCGGCGCGCGTCTTCGACCGACATCACCCCTTTCAGGCAGAACGGCCCACCCCATTCGGCGCGGATCGCCTCGGCCGCTTTCCAGTCCATCGACTGGTCGAGCATGGTGCTGAAATAATCGGCGACCGACAATGCGACGGTCGAGCCCTCGCGCACATGGGTGGCAAGGTTGGGCAGCGAAAACGGCTCGCGCAGCAGATAGTCGAGCGTCCAGCGCGGATGCGCGGCAAAGCTGAACGCCGAACGCGCGGTCAGGCGCGGCGGCGAGGTGAAGCCGGTGCGCAGGCAGCGTTCGCGATTGCCGCCGACAATGGTGTCGACGGTCAGCGCGATGGCGTCGAACCCGGCCTCGCGGCAGCGCGCGATCATCGACCGGTTCAGCCCCCGGTCCTTATGGACATAAAGCTGGAACATTTTGGGGCTGCTGACCAGCCGGCCGACCTCTTCGATGCTGACCGTCGCCAGGCTCGAAATCCCGAACCAGGTGTTGAACCGCGATGCGACGGCGGCGACCGCGCGTTCGCCCTGCCAGTGGAACAGCCGCTGCAGCGCGGTCGGCGACAGGAACAGCGGCAGGTCGATCCGCTTGCCCATCACCGTCACGCCCATATCGACCGTCTCGACCCCGGCGAGCACGCCCGGCACCAGATCGCAATCGGCAAAGGCCGCGGTGTTGCGCTGCCTCGTCAGTTCATCGTCGGCCGCGCCGTCGATGTAATGGAACACCGGCCCCGGCAGGCGGCGTCGCGCCAGTTCGCGGAAATCCTCGACATTGTGGCAGTCGGCAAGGCGCATCAGCCGGCAAGCTCCTCGATCGTGGTCGCGATCCTGTCCATATCAGCGGCCAGCCGGGCGGCGAGCATATCATCGTCCAGCGCGTCGAAGGCGACGACCTGCGGCATCGACAGCCCGAGGCGGAGCGTCGCGCCCCAGCGGCCATCCTCCAGCCGCACGCATTTGACCGGCTGGCCCAGCCGGATGCCGCGCCCGACCAGCGCGCGGTGGAGCGCGACCGCCGCGTCGAAATCGGGATGGCCGGCGCGGCGCGACAGATCGATGGTCGACAGTGTGCGCATTTCGATCGGATGGGCGTCACCCTCGGCGCGGTGGCCGGGCGGATAGGGGGCGACCCGCCGCCCGCCCAGCCGGTCGACCATCGCCGCGCGCACCGCGGCGTGAAAGGCCAGGATCACCCGCTCCACCCGGGCGAGCGGCAGGCGCTGGAACCGTTCCAGCTCGAACGCCGAAGCCTCGAGGCGCAGGGCCAGCCCGTCATTGCCGCTGTCGGGCAGGGCATCGGTCCCCGGCCAGCCCGCCGGCCATTCGGCGCGGCGGAAGATCGTCGCCAGCCCCATGGGCAGCGCCGGCGCGCGCGCGGCGATGCTCGGCGGCACGAGCGCGATGCCGCTGAACGGCGGGCCGCCCATGAACTTCGATCCGGTAATGAACAGGATGGCGTCGCGCGCCAGATAGGCGGCGATGGCGGGCGAGGTGATCCGCGCCTGACAGGCATCGACGACCAGCGTCATGCGCGCGCCATGCCGGGCGCGCAGATCGTCGATATCGTCGAGCAGCGGCAGGATCAGCCCGGTCTTGGAACCATGGACGACATGGACGAGCGCATGGGCATCCGGCTCCGCCTCGATCGCGGCGTCGATGCGGTCGCGGATCGCAGCGCTGGTATAGGCATGGCCCAGCGTGTCGCGCACCGGAATGTCGGTCAGGCTCACCCGCCCGCCCAGCCCGGCGACGGGCGCCGCCGGCACCGTGGCGATGCCAAGCGCGGTCTCGCCGGCGAAATAGCGGCCATGGGCGGAATGGATGCAGCCGCTGCCGACCTCGTCTGCACCCAGCAGAACATTGTGCAGCCGCGCCGCCCGGTCGGCGACACAGGCAAGGGCGACATATTCAAGATCGGTGCCCGAGGCGGCGAACACGATGCCGACATCGTCGCCCAGCCCGTAAGCGGCGCGGATGCGCTGCCTGAGCGCATCGAGCACCGCCGGATAGGGGCGGGGCGGCAGGGCGGCGACATGGGCAAAGGCCGCCGGCGAAATGTCGTTCGCGGTCGACGAGGCATAGGCCAGCACCGGCTGCGGCCAGGGGGCGGAATGATAGCGGTTGGCAAAGCCCGGCGGCGACAGGGTGATGCGGGCATCGCCGCCGCTGGCCATCAGCAGCGCAGCGGCGCGCCCGGCGGCGTCCAGCGCCGCAAAAGACGGGGCGTGGTCGGAGGTCATGGCGCTCCCTAAACCGGAGCTTGATCGCCCGCAAACCAGGCTTTTGGCCGGATCCTTTTTCATTGCCTTGGAGAATGGCGGCGGCGCGCTTATGTGGGCGCGCGATGACCGACATGATCCGTCCCACCGCCATTCCCGATGCGGCGCGCGAGCGCCTGCGGGTGATGTTCATCGCCAAACACGCCAAATGGGGCGGCGGCCTGCACCCCGAAGACGGCAATCACGCGCTCTACCATGTCGAGGTGCGCACGATCCTGGAGGGGCTGGGGCTCAACCTGCTGCTCGCCGACAGCTATGATGCGCTGTTTGCCAATCCGGGCGTCGATTTCGTGTTTCCGCTGCTCAACCGGGGCGGCTTTCTGAACTCGGAAATGCTGCTGCCGTTGCTGTGCACCCGGCTGGGCATCCCCTATCTGGGCGCATCGCCGATCCTGCGCGGCCTGTCCGACGACAAGCATCTGACCAAGCTTGCGGTGCGCGCGCGCGGCGTGCCGACCGCGCCCTGGGCGATCTTCCGGCGCGGCGCGCCGGTGACCGAGGCCGGCGTGCCGATGGCCGAGCGCATGGTGATCAAGCCCAATGCCTCGTCGGCAAGCTGGGGCGTGATGGACGCCCATGACTGGCCGGGCGTCGTCCGCGCGGTCGCCGAGATCCACGACATGGGCCATGACGCGATCCTTGAGCCGTTCCTCAACGGGTCGGATGTCGAGGTGCCGGTCATCACCATCGGCGATCCGGTGATCATGCCGATGATGCTGTTCGAACAGGCCGATCCCAGCCATTTGCGCACCTATTATGAGAAGCGCGATCTGGTCGACCGGGCGCAGAAATATCAGCTGGTCGATTTCGACGATGCCCGGCTGATGCCGCAGATCGCCGATTACACCCGCCGGATCATGGGCGAGTTCGTGCCGTTCGATTATGGCCGCTACGAGTTCCGCGTGAACCCGGAGACGGGGGAGATCAACTTCCTCGAGGTCAATCTCAACTGCAATTTGTGGTCGGAAAAGGTGTTCGGCCGGTCCGCCGTGCGGGCCGGGCTGACCCAGGCACAGCTGATCGAAACGATCCTCGCCGAATCGATGAAGCGCCACGGGCTGTTCTGAGCCAAGGGCAGACCCGGGTGCGGTGCCGGGAGGTTGTTATTGGGAAGAACGGCACCGGCCCGCACGCCCACCCGGCCTCATGGGCGGCAGGATACACTGTGGGAGGCCGGGTGGGGGTGTGGGCCGGTGCCGCCCCCGCGCCGCGAGGCGCGGCACAAACAACGCCGCCCCCGCGCCGGGGGGCGCGGCAAAGACAACACCCCCGCACCGCGAAAAACCCTCAGCCCTCCAGCCCGCGGGCGCGCAGGTCCGCCACCCGGTCGCGGCTGACGGGCACGATCAGGCCGTTGATCAGCCGCAGATTATGGTTGCGGCCATCGCGCTCGAGCCGGGCCATCGCGACATGGGCGACCCACCAGCTGCGATGGACGGCGGTGCCGCTGTCGGCGGGCAGTTCGCCCAGCGCATCGCGCATTCGGAGGAAGATCCGCGCTGTGCCGCGGTCGGTATAGACGCGCAGATAATGATCCTCGGCCTCGAGCGCGAGCACCATGCCGCGCACCCCCTCGGGCAGCCGGTCGACGAAATCGGGGCGCGGGGCGGGGGCGGGCGCGACCGGCGTGGGCGCAGCGGGGGGCGGGACGACCGCCAGCCGGGCAGGCTGCGG
>NZ_JAPFGX010000059.1:0-10611 GCF_059803575.1 Sphingomonas sp. URJC2 | reverse complement strand
CCCCACCCGGCCTCCCACAGTGTATCCTGCCGTTGGGAGGCCGGGTGGGGGTGCGGGCCGGTGCCGTTCTTCCCAGCCAACCGCCTGCTCAGTGGCTCCAGCCGAGCCGGTCGGGCAGCGGCACCGCGCGGCCGTGATCGGTGAGGGTCAGTCCGGCCCCGGCCGCGAACTGGCCGATGGCGGTGGCTGCGACCGGCGGATCGCGGCCGTCGGGCAGCGCGAACAGCAGCTCATAATCATCGCCCGCCGTCACCGCGCTGAGCGGATCGCCGCACAGCGGCACATGGTCGAGCGCGATGGTGACGCCCAGCCCGCTGGCCGCCGCCATGCGCGCGGCGTCGATCAGCAGCCCGTCCGACACATCCATCATCGCATGAACGACCGGCGCGAGCAGCCGCCCCTCGGCCAGCCGCGGCTGCGGGCGGCGATAGGCGGCAAGCTCCGGCCCGTCGCGGCCGGTGCGCGCCAGATCAAGGCCGATCCCCGCCGCGCCGATCCGCCCGGTCACCCATAGCCGGTCGCCCGGCTGCGCGCCGCTGCGCGACGGGGCGATGGGCGCGCGGCCGATGGCGGTCAGCCCCAGGCTGCGGGCCCCGTGATGGCGCACAGTGTCGCCGCCCAGAAGCGCCACCCCGAACGCCGCCAGCGCCTCGCCCAGCCCGGCCAGGAACGCACGGTCCCACGCGCCGTCGCCCAGCGGATAGCCGATCAGGCAGCCGATCGGGGTCGCGCCCTTGGCCGCCAGATCGGACAGATTGACCGCCAGCAGCTTCCACGCGACATCGCCGGGGGGATCGCCGGGCAGGAAATGCACGCCCTCGACGATCATGTCATGGGTGAACACCAGATCGCCGAGCACCGCCGCATCATCGGCCAGCCCCCTTGCGGCCGGATCGGTCGCCAGCCCGCGCAGCGCGGCGATGAAGCCGGCCTCGTCCAGATCCGGCCCCGCCGCGCTCAGCGGCGCACGTCCTTGGCGACCGCGTCGAGCAGGCCGTTCACGAACGCGGTTTCCTTGCGGTCGTAAAAGGCATGGGCGACGTCGACATATTCGCTGATGACCGAGCCGACCGGCACATCGGCGCGCGCGATCAGCTCATAGGTGCCGGCGCGCAGGATCTGGCGCATCGGCCGGTCGAGCCGGTCGAGGTTCCAGCCCTGCGTCAGCCGGGCGGCGATCAGCGTGTCGATTTCGGCCCGCCGCGCCGCGACGCCTTTCACGACATCGTCGAAAAAGCCGGTTTCGGCATCGGCATATTCATCGCCCTCGATGGTCGCGCCCAGCCGGTGCTGGTGAAACTCGGCCAGCAGCTGCGGCAGCGGGGTCTGTTCCATTTCCAGCTGATACAGCGCCTGCACGGCGGCCAGCCGGGCGGCGGAGCGGGAACGGGCTCTTTCGTTCTTGGTCATCTGTCCAGTCTCAATGCGACCGAGCGGCCATGGGCGGGCAGCCCCTCGGCATCGGCAAGCGCGACGGCCGCAGGGCCGAGCGCCGCGAGCGCACCGGGGGAGCAGCCGAGAAAGCTCGTCCGCTTCATGAAATCGAGCACCGACAGGCCCGAGGCGAATCGCGCCCGGCGCCCGGTCGGCAGCACATGGTTGGGGCCGCCCAGATAATCGCCAATCGCCTCGGGCGTGTGACGGCCGAGGAAGATCGAGCCGGCATGGCGGACGGCGGCGAACAGCGGCTCGGGATCGGCGACCGCCAGTTCCAGATGCTCGGCCGCCAGCCGGTCGATCAGCGGCACCGCCGCCAGCAGATCGGGCACGACGATGATCGCGCCATGGCGGTCCCAGCTTTCGCGCGCGGTCGCCGCGGTCGCGAGGGTCGGGATCTGCGCGTCGACCGCGGCGGCCACCCGGTCGGCAAAGCCGGCATCGTCGGTGATCAGGATCGACTGGCTGGTCGGGTCATGCTCGGCCTGGCTCAGCAGATCGGCGGCGATCCAGTCAGGGTCGTTGCCGCTGTCGGCGACGACCAGAATCTCCGACGGCCCGGCGACCATGTCGATGCCGACCACGCCGTAAAGCTGGCGCTTGGCCTCGGCCACCCAGGCATTGCCGGGCCCGACGATCACATCGACGGGCGCGATCCGCCCGGTGCCGTAAGCGAGCGCGGCCACGCCCTGCGCGCCGCCGACCCGCCAGATCTCCTCGATCCCGACCAGAGCGGCGGCGGCGAGCACCAGCGGATTGACGACGCCATCGGGCGTCGGCGTCACCATCGCCAGCCGCCCGACCCCGGCGACGCGCGCCGGCACGGCATTCATCAGCAGCGAGCTGGGATAGGCCGCGCGCCCGCCCGGCACATACAGCCCGGCGGCATCGACCGGCCGCCAACGCGCGCCGATCCGCACGCCCATCGGGTCGACCTCGTCACGGTCGGCGGGGCGCTGCTTTTCATGATAGGAGGTGATGCGGGCATGCGCGAGTTCGAGCGCGCGGCGCAGTTCGCGGTGCAGCCCGTCGAGCGCGGCCCGGCACTCGGCCGGATCGATCCGCCAGCCGCCGGCGTCCAGATCGTGCCGGTCGAACCGGGCGGTCAGATCGGCAAGCGCGGCATCGCCTTCGTCGCGCACCCGGGCGAGGATCGCGGCCACATCGCGCGACACGTCATCGGCGCTTTCGCGGCGCGCGCCGACCAGCGCGTCGAACCGGGCGGCAAAATCGGGATCGGAAAGGGACAGGCGGATCATGCGGCGGCTTCCGATGGGCTGGCGGCGCGGCGCACCGCATCCACGATCGGGGCGATCGCGGCGGCGCGCATCTTGAACGCGGCGCGGTTAACGATCAGTCGGGCGCTGACCTCGGCAATCACCTCGACCTCGACCAGCCCGTTTTCCTTGAGCGTGCGGCCGGACGAGACCAGATCGACGATGCGGCTCGTCAGGCCGAGCAGCGGCGCCAGCTCCATCGCGCCGCTGAGCTTCACGCATTCGGCCTGTACGCCGCGCGCCTCGAAATGGCGACGGGTGAGGGCGGGATATTTGGTGGCGACGCGCACATGGCTCCACGCGCGCGGATCGTCGCCCGCGGCCATTTCGGCCGGTTCCGCCACCGACACCCGGCAATGGCCGATGCCCAGATCGACGGGCGCATAAAGTTCGGAATAGTCGAACTCCATCAGCACGTCGGAACCGACAATGCCCAGCTGCGCCGCGCCATGCGCGACAAAGGTCGCGACATCAAAGGCGCGCACCCGCACCAGCGAGATGTCGGGCCGGTTGGTCGCAAAGCGCAGCGCCCGGCTGTTCTTGTCGCCAAAGGCGGGTTCGGGAACGATGCCGGCGCGCGCAAGCAGCGGCAGCGCCTCGTCCAGAATCCGGCCCTTCGGCACGGCGATGATGATGGGATCGGCCATGGCCGCGCGGCTTTACGCGCAGGCGGACGCAAGGGCAACATGGCGGCGGTGCGGGGTGCGCGGCGTGTTTGTGGTGCGGCGCGCGCCGGCGTTATTGTTGCGCGCCTCCAAGCCGGGGTGACCTGTCGCCTGTCGCGGCGCCGGCCCGCTCCCCCACCCGGTCGCCCAGCGCCAGCATCATTTGGGAGGCCGGGTGGGGGAGCGGGCCGGTGCCGCCCGTGCGGCGAGAGCCGCACCACCAACAACTTCCGGTGCCGCGACAGGCATACGTCACCCCGCGCCGACAAACTCCGCAATCGCCGCCGTGACCGCCTCGGGCGCTTCCCAGGGGATGAAATGCCCGGCGTCCGGCACCTCGACGACGCGTAGATGGTCGACATAGGCGGCTAGTCCGTCGAGCTGGACGGGCAGCAGCGCGCTGTCCTTCATCCCCCAGATGACGAGCGTCGGCATGGTGATCGCCGGGAACGGCCCGTCCAGAAAGGCGGGCCGCGCCGCTGTTTCGTCCGTCGCCGGCACGATCAGCGTCGTCGCGCGATACCAGTTCAGCATCGCGGTGAACGCGCCGGGCGTGCGCCATTGCTCCAGATAGATTGCCCGTTCCTCGGCCCCCAGCCGGGCGGGATCGATTTCCTTCAAGAAGCTGGTGTCGAAAAACCGCTCCAGCCCGAGCACACCCAGCCTTGCCTCGAACCCCGGATCGCGAAAGTCGCGGATATATTGGCTGGCGGCGCGCTGTGCAGGATCGTCAAACAGGCTTTTCTGGAAGATGAAGGGGTGCGGGGCGTTGCAGATCACCAGCCGGGCAATGCGGTCGGGGTGGTTGAGCGCCGCCGTCCAGGCGATCGCCCCGCCCCAGTCATGCCCGACCAGCGTGAAGCGCGTGAGACCAAGCGCATCGGCGAGCGCGATCAGATCGGCGACCGGACGATCAGGCGCATAATCCTCCACCCGCGCGGGCTTGGACGAGCCGGCATAGCCGCGCTGATCGGGAGCGATGACGAAATAGCGGTCGGACAGAGCCGCGATCTGGTGCCGCCAGGTGCGGTGCGATTCGGGAAAGCCGTGCAGGAAGATGATCGCCGGGGCAGCGCGCGGCCCGGCCAGCGTCACGTCCAGATCGACCCCAGTCGGGAGATGGAAACGCTGCTGTTCGATCGTCATCCCGTCATCCCCTCCAGCCGGCCCGCCGGTCTGGGGGCGAGCCTATCCGCCGCGCCCCGCCGGTGTCGAGCGCACGCAGACTGCTCCTGAGCCGCCGGGCGGGGCCACCCGGCTTGAAAATGCTTAGGGGTGCGAGATGGTCAGCGGCACTTCGGGAAGCGGGATGTGTTCGTCGGCGTCGGCCGGGACGGTCGGGAACCGGCCCTCCTTCCAGTCATGCTTGGCCTGATTGATCCGCTCGCGCCGCGACGAGACGAAGTTCCACCAGACATGGCGCGGGCTGGCAAACGCCTCCCCGCCCAGCAGCATGATCCGCCCGCCGCCGCTGCTGCGCAGCGTCATCGGCACCCCCGGCTTCAGCAGATAAAGGCTGTGCCGGTCGAGCGGCTGGCCGTCGAGGCTGGCATCGCCAAGCGCGACCACCACCGCGCGCTCGTCGGCCGCCGCGTCGATGGGCACCGCCGCGCCGGGCGCAAGCTGGATATCGGCATAGATGGTCTCGGCATGGCATGTGGTGGGCGCACGCCGCCCCCACAGCGCGCCCATGATGATCCGCGCGGTCACGCCCTCGCCGTCGATCAGCGGCAGATTGGCCGCGGGCACATGCTCGAACGCCGGGGCGGTTTCCTCAAGCGC
This sequence comes from Sphingomonas sp. URJC2, assembly GCF_059803575.1. NCBI lineage: Bacteria > Pseudomonadati > Pseudomonadota > Alphaproteobacteria > Sphingomonadales > Sphingomonadaceae > Sphingomonas > Sphingomonas sp. URJC2. The sequence continues at coordinate 5,450 of NZ_JAPFGX010000059.1, read as the reverse complement.
CTCGGGCAGCGCGAGCCAGGTCTGCATGCCCGACATCACCGCGCCCGCCGCCCGCTCATCGGCCGGGGAGCGTTCGGAATGGACGATGCCCGACCCCGCCGTCATCAGATTGACCGCCCCCGGCTCGATCCGCGCAAAGGTGCCGAGCGAATCGCGGTGGTCGATCGCGCCGCCGAACAGATAGGTGACGGTCGACAGGTTGATGTGCGGATGCGGGCGCACATCCATCCCCGCGCCGGGGGCGAGCTGGGCCGGGCCGAATTGATCGACGAAGATGAACGGGCCGACCATGGTGCGCGGCCGCGACGGCAGCGTCCGGCGCACCGAAAAGCCGCCCAGATCATGGGTGCTGGGGGTGATGGTCAGCGTGAACGGATCGGTCATCGGTCGTCCTCCGCGATTTCGGCCAGCATGTCGGCCAGATCGGCCGGCCAGACCGTCTCGGGCCAGCCGGCAAGCTCGGCGCGCGTGAACCAGCGCCAGTCCTGCATCACCCGCCGTTCCAGATCGGTATGGCCATCGGCGCGGATTTCGGGGTTGGCGCAGCGGATGACGAAAAACCGTTCATCGGCGTCGACATCATCGCCCTCCAGCGTGCGGAACACGACCTGCCGCCGGAAGCGTTCGGGGCCGGGATCGGCGACGATGCCCGTTTCCTCGAACAGCTCGCGCCGGGCGGCGGCGGCATAGGCCTCGCCCGGCTCCAGCGCGCCGCCCGGCGTCGCCCGGAAGGGCGGCCGGTCATCGGCGACAAAGCGGAACAGCAGCACGCGCGCCTCGGCATCGAGCAGCAGGATGCGCGCCGCCGGCCGCTTCAGCCGGACGGTCATGCCGCCTCCGCCGGGGCCTCGGCGCGGATCGCGAGCGCATGGACGCGCTCGACCAGCAGCTCGGCCAGCGCGTGATTGACCATGCGCTGGCGCGCGACGCGGCTCTGCCCGGCAAACGCGGCGCTGACGATGCGCACCGAAAAATGGCTTTCGCCGCGCCCGTCATGCCCGGCATGGCCACGGTGCCGGTCGCTGTCGTCGACGACCTCGAGCGCGACCGGGGCGAGCGCGTCGGTCAGGCGGCGGATGATTTCGGCGGCGACCGGCCCCGGCGCGGCAGCGGACGGGGCGGCGGTGTTTGGCGTGGCAGGATGATCCATCGCCCCTATATACGCGTTTTTGTGACGGACAGAATGGCGACGCGGAACGACAGCCCCCGGCCCGAGGACGGCCCCCAGCGGACGAGCCCCCGCGCCCGGTTTCACGGCCGGGTGGGCGGCGGCGACCGCGCGTGCGAACATCCCGGCTGCACCGAGGCGGGCGAGTTCCGCGCCCCGCGCCACCCCGGCGGGCAGCGAGCCGACCGGCCGCCCGAATGGCGCTGGCTGTGCCTTGACCATGTCCGCGCCTTCAACGCCGGCTACAATTATTTCTCCGGCATGAGCGCCGACGAGATCGAGGCCGCGCAGCGCCCCTATGCCGGCTGGGAACGCGAAACCCGCGCCTTTGCCCATGTCGGGGCGGACCGGCCGCCGCGCTGGGCCGATTTCGGCGATCCGCTGGATGCGATCGGGGCGCGGTTCCGGCGCGGCACGGCGGCGGCGCGCGAACGCCAGGACGGCCGCCCGCTGTCGGGCGAGAATCGCCGCGACCTCGTCACCCTCGGCCTTGATATCGATGCCGACCGCAAGGCGCTGCGCCAGCGTTATTCCGAGCTGGTGCGCCTCTATCACCCCGACCGCAATGGCGGCGACCGCAGCCATGAAACCAAGCTGCAGGGCGTGATCGGGGCCTATACGCGGCTGAAATCGGCCCCCGCCTTCGCCTGAGCCGCCCGCTTCAGCCGGCGAGCACCGCCGGGTCGAGCCACATCGTTTCCCAGACATGGCCGTCGGGATCGGCAAAGCTGCGCGAATACATGACCGGCAGATCCTGAACCGGATTGGGATCGGCGGTGCCGCCCGCTGCCGCCGCCGTTCCGGTCAGCCGGTCGACCTCGGCGCGGCTGGCGCATGGCAGGGCGATCATCGTTTCCGATGTGCCCGCCGGGCTTGGCGGGCGCGGGGTGAACCGCGCCCAGGCCCCGGGCGTCAGCAGCATCAGCCCCAGCCCCGCCGGCCCGGTCATGCAGGCCATGCTGCGCGTCGTGAGCAGCGGCACCGCGCAAAAGCCGATCGCGGCATAGAAGGCCATAGCCCGGTCGAGATCGGCGACCGGAAAGTTGATGAACACCGGTGTCTGCATCCGGCGTTCATCGCCGCTGCGCGCGGCCCGCGCAACCATGGCGGCACCCCGGCGCGGACTTCCCCGCTTGGCAAGCCCCGCCATCGCGATTACCGCCTGTTGCGCACGCCTTTGCCCTTTTCAGGACCTGCGATGACCGACCTGCCCAACACCGTGCCCGATTCCCGTTCGACCACGCTGATCGCCGCGCCCGACAAAAAGGTGAGCGTGCGCGAGCTGTTCGGCATCGACATCGACATGGAATGCCCGGCGTTCAGCGCCGCCGACGAACGGGTGCCCGACCTTGATCCGGCCTATGTGTTCGATCCGGACACGACGCTCGCCATCCTTGCCGGCTTCGCGCACAACCGCCGCGTGATGGTGCAGGGCTATCACGGCACCGGCAAATCGACCCATATCGAGCAGGTGGCGGCGCGGCTGAACTGGCCGTGCATCCGCATCAACCTCGACGCGCATATCAGCCGCATCGACCTGATCGGCCGCGACGCCATCGTGCTGCGCGACGGGCGGCAGGTGACCGAGTTCCGCGAAGGGCTGCTGCCCTGGGCGCTGCAGACGCCGACCGCTCTGGTGTTCGACGAATATGATGCCGGCCGCCCGGACGTGATGTTCGTGATCCAGCGCGTGCTCGAGACCGAGGGCAAGCTGACCCTACTCGACCAGAACCGGGTGATCCGCCCCAATCCGTGGTTCCGGCTGTTCGCCACCGCGAACACTGTCGGGCTGGGCGACACGACCGGGCTGTATCACGGCACCCAGCAGATCAATCAGGGCCAGATGGACCGGTGGAATCTGGTCGTCACGCTCAATTATCTGCCCGCCGCGGTCGAGGCGCAGATCGTGATGGCCAAGTCCGGCGAATATGACAGCCCGGACGGCAAGAAGCAGGTCGAGCAGATGGTGCGCGTCGCCGAACTGACCCGGCAGGGCTTCATCGCCGGCGACATTTCGACGGTGATGAGCCCGCGCACGGTGATCAGCTGGGCGCAGAACACGCTGATCTTCAAGGATGTCGGCTTCGCCTTCCGCCTGTCGTTCCTCAACAAGTGCGACGAGGCGGAACGCGCGCTGGTCGCCGAATATTATCAGCGCGTGTTCGGCAAGGACCTGCCCGAAAGCGTGACGCGCAAGGCCTAGAGCATTTCCCAGCCGGGACGAATCACCCGGCGGCCCGGAAAACGCGGCAGATCAAAGACCTGAAGCGGTTTCTGAGCCGATGCAAACGGTTCGGAAACCGCTCTCAACCGCCATTCGCCCATTTGCCGACCCCCGGTGACGGGGCCGCGCGCGCAACCGTTTGTCGTCGGCCCGCGCTTGGCGTAATGCGGGCCGGCATGGCCAATCAGACCCCCCTTGATCTGTTCCGCCAGGTGCTGACCGGCACCGCCCGCGCGCTGGCGCGCGAGCCGGAGGTGGAGCTGGCATTCACCGCCGACGCCCCCGGCCAGGCCGGGCGCAACCTGCGCGTGCCGATGCCGTCGCGCAGCCTGCCGCCCGAACAGGTGGCGGAGGCGCGCGGCTTTGCCGATGCATTCGCGCTCAGGCTGCGCCATCACGACACCGCGCTGCATGCGCGCGGCGCGCCGGTGGACGCGATTGCGCGCGCGGTGTTCGACGCCGCCGAGACGGCGCGGGTCGAGGCCCTGGGCGCGCGCGGGCTGGCGGGGGTTGCCGACAATCTGGATGCCGCGCTCGTCATGCGGCTGCGCTCCGATCCGATCAGCCGGGCGCGGACGCGCGACGAGGTGCCGCTGTCAAGCGCGGTGCAGCTGATGGTGCGCGAACGGCTGACCGGCCGCCCCAGCCCGGCGGCGGCGGAGCCGGGGCTGGCGCTGGTGCGCGACTGGATCGAAGGGCGGGCCGGGGACGATCTCGACGCGCTGGCGCTCGCGCTCGACGATCAGGCGCAGTTCCAGAAGCTGACCGCCAAGCTGCTGCGCGACCTCGAACTGGTCGACGCCGAGGCCGAGGCCAATGACAGCGCCGACGACAGCGACAGCGAGGGGCGCGACGAACCCGACGAGGCCGAAACCACCGACGAGGCCGATGACGGCGAAGCCGGCAATGAAGGCCAGATGGAGGCGCGCACCGAGCCGGCGGAAGGCGAGGACGGCGAGAGCGAGCCTGATGAGGGCGAGCCTGATTACGACGCCGATGGCGAGGCCGAGGCCGCCGAGGACGGCGAGGACGGGATGATGCCCGTGCGCCCCAACCGGCCGCCCGCCGATCTGCCGCCGCAGTTCGATTACAAGGTCTGGACCAGCCGGTTCGACGAGGTGATCGAGGCGGGCGAGCTGTGCGACGAGGACGAGCTGGGGCGGCTGCGTGCCTATCTCGACCAGCAGCTCGTCCATCTGCAGGGCGCGGTGGCCAAGCTTGCCAACCGCTTGCAGCGCCGGCTGATGGCGCAGCAGAGCCGCAGCTGGGATTTCGATCAGGAAGAAGGACTGCTCGATGCCGCGCGGCTGGCGCGCGTCGTCGTCAATCCGGGCCAGAGCCTCAGCTACAAGATCGAGCGTGATACCGATTTCCGCGACACCGTCGTCACGCTGCTGATCGACAATTCGGGATCGATGCGCGGCCGGCCGATTTCCATCGCCGCGATCAGCGCCGACATCCTTGCCCGCACGCTCGAACGGGTGGGCGTCAAGACCGAGATTCTGGGCTTCACCACCCGCGCCTGGAAGGGTGGGCAATCGCGCGAGGACTGGCTGGCGGCGGGCCGCCCGGCCTTGCCCGGCCGGCTCAACGATCTGCGCCACATCGTCTACAAGCCTGCCGACATGCCGTGGCGGCGGGCGCGGCGGAACCTTGGCCTGATGATGCGCGAGGGGCTGCTCAAGGAAAATATCGACGGCGAGGCGCTGATGTGGGCGCACAGCCGAATCATCGCCCGGCCCGAGGAACGCAAGATCCTGATGGTGATTTCGGACGGCGCGCCGGTCGATGATTCGACGCTGTCGGTCAACAATGGCGCCTATCTGGAACGCCATTTGCGGCAGGTGATCGGCTGGATCGAGGCGCGCTCGCCGGTCGAGCTGGTGGCGATCGGCATCGGCCATGACGTCACCCGCTATTACAGCCGGGCGGTGACGATCATGGATGCCGAACAGCTGGGCGGCACGATGGTCGAGCAGCTGGCCGGGCTGTTCGACCAGCCCTGAACGCCGGGGCCTGAGCGCCGGGGGGGGGGGGGGGGGGGGGGGGGGGGGGGGG
>NZ_JAPFGX010000058.1:0-11555 GCF_059803575.1 Sphingomonas sp. URJC2 | reverse complement strand
CCGCCGCCCACATGTCCCTTCATCTTGCATCAACAATGTCAAAGAGCCAAAAACAGGGACGCCGTTCCGCTCCCCCCCTTTTACCGGGAGTGCCGGGCGCCCTCAGCTTTTCGCAACCGCATCAGTGGGGGCCAACAAGCCCGCGTCGCTGCGGTGAGAGGCCGTATATGGAGGGGCTTCCGGACGGTCAACAGCTTTTTGTCAGATTTTTTGCAGCGCCCGTCCGGCAAGCCGAAAAACCAAGGAAAACTGCCGTTTTTCAGTGTGCTTGGCGCAGATGACAACGCTGGCGCAGGACGCTCACCGGGCCGAATCGCCATCTCTGGCGATTCGAAGCAGCAGGATCAGGCCCGACGACTCCGCCTCGGTGCCCGCACGACCGGCAAAGGGCCGCTGCCGGCCCCCCGGCAACGGCCGATCCCGATCGGATCAGGCGCTCAGGATGTAATCGCGCATCGCCGCCGCCTCGGCCTCGATCCGGTCGATCCGATGCTTCACCAGGTCGCCGATCGACACGAACCCGACCAGCCGGTCATGCTCGACCACAGGCAGGTGGCGGAACCGACGCCGGGTCATCAGGGACAGCGCCCCCAGCACGCTCTGTTCCGGCCCGACCGTTTGGGCCGGAGCCGTCATCACCTCGGCAACCGGGCGCGACAGCGCCCCGGCCCCTTCGCGGGCGAGACAGTAGATCACGTCGCGTTCGGAAAATATGCCGACCACCTGCTCCCCCTCGAGCACCGGCAATGCGCCGATGCGCCGTTCGGCAAGCAGGGCAATCGCCTCGCTCACGCGCGTGTCGCTGGTGATGCTGATCACTTCGCCGGTCCGGCCGGCCAGAATCGCCGCAATCGTCATTGTTCGGCTCCTTCGGGTCTCTCCCGCTGTTGATGTTCCCATGACCAGCCCGCAAAGGGAAGCATGACCGATATGAATGACCGACTGGAAATGACCGCGGCAGACAGCTGGCAGCGCTATCGCCAGCTGATGCGCTGGATGACGCTGGCGGCGCTTGGCGCGACGCTAGCCACGATTGGCGGGCTGTGGTGGCTGCAAGGGCCGCTGCCCTGGCTGTTTCTTGTCTTTACGGCTGGCGGCATCTTCTTCTCGGTCGTGCTGGCAGCCGCGCTGATGGGGCTGGTGTTCCTGAGCGCGGCCAGCGGCCATGACGAACAGATCCAGGATTTTTCGGAAGACGATGATGATCAGCGGCAATGAACCGATTCTGCGGGTTGCCCCGCGCCCCGGCGACATCAACTCGAACGGCCATATCTTTGGCGGCTGGGTGCTCAGCCAGATGGATATCGCCGGCGGCATCCTGGCCGGGCGCACGGCGAACGGCCCGACCGCGACAATCGCCATCGAGGCGATGAAGTTCATCGCCCCGGTGCTGCTGCAGGACATTATTTCCGTCTATGCCCATGTCGAACGGCGCGGGCGCACGTCGATGGGCATCCGGATCGAGGTGATTGCCGATCGCGCGCGCGGGGCCGAACAGGTGAAGGTGACCGAAGGGCTGTTCACCTTTGTCGCGCTGGACGCGGACCAGCGGCCGCGCGCCATTGTCTGGCCCGATTGAAGCCGCGCGGCGATTCGCCGGCCGGGCCGCGGCCGGCGACTCCGCCGCCGATCAGCCGACGTCGATAATCTGCGCCCCCGAATCGAGCGCTGCAGGGGCCAGATAGGGAATCGCCGCCGCATAGCCGCCAAGGCCGATCATCACCGTCAGCGTCACCATCATGCCGATCATCCGGAACGGATTGGGGGCGGGCCGGTCCATCCCCAATGCATGGGCGATGCGCGCGAGCAGGAACACCCCGCCCACGGCCCACAGCCAGATATGGGTGCCGGTCGCCAGTTCGATCCCCCCGATCAGGATCAGCACAAACGGGGTCGTCTCCGTATAATTCGCGTGCGCACGCATGCGCGCGAGTAGCGCGGGATCGCCGCCATCGCCGATCGACTCCTTGCCAGCCACGCGCCTGACGATGACCCGCGCGCTCAGCCACACCGCGATCAGCGCGGCGGCACCCGCCATGGTCAGCGTGATCGGCAGAATCATTCCCATCCCCTTTTGCAAACGTCTATCTTGTCGTCGGGCAACGCTCGCACGCCCCCGTGGCGCTTGCAACGGCGCGCGAAATCGCTATAGGCCCACGCTCGCTTGCGACCGGTCCGGCCGCTCTGGATGGCGGCCCCCGTGCCGTATCCGGCATTGTCGGGACCCGGGTCGCATCTTGGTCACATTGGATTGGAACAGGTGCCGTCATGGCAGTGCCGAAGAGAAAAACCTCGCCTTCCAAGCGCAACATGCGCCGCAGCCATGATGCGCTGCGCGCGACTGCGTTTCAGGAATGCCCGAACTGCGGCGAACTGAAGCTGCCGCACAATGTGTGCGGCGCGTGCGGCCATTATAATGGCCGGCAGATCATCACGGTCGACGCCTGATCACGCCCATTTGCCGTCCGGGGGAGGGGTTTAGCCTGTGACCGTCGCGCCGCGGATCGCAATCGACGCGATGGGCGGCGATGACGGTCTCCCGGTCATGATCGAGGGGGCTGCTCGCGCGCTTGCCGAGGACCCTGCCCTTCGTTTCCTGCTCGTCGGCGACGAAGCCGCGCTTGGCGCGGCGGTGGCCGCGCGCCCGGCGCTCGCCGCCGCGGCCGAGATTCGCGCGGCTGCCGACGTCATCGCGGGCAGCGACAAACCCAGCCAGGCCATTCGCCGCGCGCGCACCAGCTCGATGGGTCTTGCCATCGACGCGGTAAAGGCGGGCACCGCCGACGCCGCCGTGTCGGGGGGCAATACCGGCGCGCTGATGGCGATGGCCAAGCTTGCGCTCAGGACCATGTCGGGCATCGACCGGCCCGCGCTCGCGGCGCTGCTGCCGACGCTTGGCGACAATGACCTCGTCATGCTCGACCTTGGTGCCAATACCGAGTGCGATGCCAATAATCTGGTCGAGTTCGCGGTGATGGGCGCGGCCTATGCCCGTGCCGTCATGGGCCTTGCCGCGCCGCGCGTGCGGCTGCTCAACATCGGCGAGGAAGAGCTGAAAGGCACCGACGAGGTGCGCGACGCCGCCGCCCTGTTGCGCGGTGCGACCGATCTGCCGCTGCGCTTCGACGGGTTCATCGAGGCCGACCGGCTGGGCCGGGGCGAGGCCGATGTGATCGTCTCCGACGGATTTACCGGCAATATCGCGCTCAAATCGGTGGAAGGCACCGCCCGGTTCATCACCGATCTGCTGCGCCGCGCCTTCACCTCCTCGCTGCGTTCCAAGGCAGGATTCGTGCTGTCGCGCCCGGCTTTTCACATGCTCAAGACCCATCTGGATCCCAACAATCACAATGGCGCGGTGTTCCTGGGCCTGAACGGCGTCGTCGTCAAAAGCCATGGCGGAGCCGATGCCGGCGGTGTCGCCAATGCCATCGGCGTCGCGGCCAAGCTGGTGCGCGCCGATATTTCGCGCCGCATCGCCGACGATCTTGCCCATTTCCGTGCCGGTTCGGGCGCGGCGGTGGCCGCGAAATGACGGTCAGGGCCGCGATTCTGGGCACCGGATCGGCGCTGCCGCGCCAGCGTGTCGCCAATGCCGAACTGGCCGCGCGAATCGACACGTCCGACGAATGGATTGTCGAGCGCACCGGCATCCGCTTCCGCCATATCGCCGGCGAAGGCGAAACCACCTCGACGCTCGCGACCGATGCGGCGCGGGCGGCGCTTGAGGCCGCGGGCATCGCGGCGGCGGAGATCGACCTGATCGTGCTGGCCACGGCGACGCCCGACCAGACCTTCCCGGCCAGCGCCACCCGCGTGCAGGCCGCGCTCGGCATCGCCGATTGCGTCGCCTTCGACGTTGCCGCCGTCTGTTCGGGCTTTCTCTATGCGGTCTCGGTGGCCGATGCGATGATCCGCGCCGGCTCGGCCCGCAATGCGCTGGTGATCGGGGCAGAGACGTTCAGCCGCATCCTCGACTGGGAAGACCGCACGACCTGCGTGCTGTTCGGCGACGGGGCGGGCGCGATCGTGCTCGGCGCGACGACCAGCGACGGCGATGCGCCGCGCGGCATTCTCGCCACAAGGCTTCACGCCGATGGCCGGCACAATGACCTGCTCTATGTCGATGGCGGCCCGTCGACCACCGGCACGGTCGGCAAGGTCCGGATGAAGGGGCGCGAGGTGTTCCGCCATGCAGTCGTCAACCTCGCCTCGGTGATGGACGAGGCGCTGGGCGCTGCCGGCCTGACCCCGGCCGATGTCGACTGGGTGGTGCCGCACCAGGCCAATGCCCGCATCCTCGATGCCACCGCCAAGAAGCTTGGCCTGTCGCCGGACAAGGTCGTGGTGACGGTCGACCAGCATGCCAACACCTCTGCCGCATCGGTGCCGCTGGCGCTCGACACGGCGGTGCGCGACGGGCGGATCAAGGCCGGCGATCTGGTGGTGCTGGAGGCGATGGGCGGCGGCTTTACCTGGGGAGCTGCGGTGCTGCGTTTCTGATGCGCGCCACCCCGATTTGACGTTACGATTCCGCCCGTTACTATGGTTGGCTGACATAAGGGGGGAGTCGATGGCGGATATGGAACGCAACGGCCAACACAGCGACCAACGCCTTGGCGACGGGGCCGCCGGCACGCTCACCCGCGCCGACCTCGCGGAATCGCTGCACCGCGAAATCGGCCTGTCCCGCGCCGAATCCGCCAACATCGTCGAGGGCATTCTCGGCCATATGTGCGAGGCGCTGGCCAACGGCCAGAACGTCAAGATCTCCGGCTTTGGCAGTTTCGTGCTGCGCGACAAGGGTGAGCGGATCGGCCGCAATCCCAAGACCGGGGTCGAAGTGCCGATCGCGCCGCGTCGCGTGCTGACCTTCCGCGCCAGCCAGATGCTGCGCGACCGGATCGTCCGCGCGGGCTGATCCGCACCCGGCGATGAAATCCGACGACGCATTCCGCACGATCGGGGAACTGGCCGATGAACTCGGCCTGCCCCAGCACATCCTGCGCTATTGGGAAACGCGCTTCCCGCAGCTGCGCCCGCTCCAGCGCGCGGGCAATCGCCGCTATTACCGCCCTGCCGACATCGCCCTTGCCCGCCGCATCCACCGGCTGCTGAACGAGGAAGGCTATACGATCAAGGGCGTGCAGAAGCTGCTGGCCGAGGGGGAGGCGAAGCCCGACATGTCGCCCGCCCCGGCGCCCCCGATCGCGCTGCCGCTGGCCGAGCTGAGGCGCATTCGCCAGCTGCTCGTCGACGCGCTGGCCGACAGCGCGGCCTGATCATGGCGCGAGGCCGCGGCCCGGGCCGGCCCATGGCCGGGCTTCGCGCCGCGCGGTTCGCGCGCTATGGCCGCCAAAGCCGGTCCGCGGCGACTGCCCAGACCGCCAGTCAATGGAGACGATGCGATGCCCGCCCTTGAGGAAAAAGGCTTTTTCGGGCTGCTGGTGATCGCCTCGCTGCTGTTTCTGGCGATCGTCCTGCCCTTTTCCGGCGCGATCCTGTGGGCGCTGGTGGCAACGATGATGTTCCAGCCGCTGCAGGATGCGCTGACCCGTGCGCTCGGCGGGCGCGCGGGCGCGGCGGCAGGGATCACGCTCATCGCCATCATCGCCACCGTGATCGTCCCGGCCGCGCTGCTTGGCTTTGCGATCACCAACGAACTCATTGCCGTTGTCGAGGAGGTGCGCAGCGGCGGCTTCGACCCGATCGGCGCGTTCCAGCGCTTCTACGCCGCCCAGCCGTCCTGGGTGCGGCGGGCGATCGATATCGATTCGCTCACCAACGCCCGCGCCGCTCAGCAATGGCTGGCGTCGAACTTTGCCAGCAGCGCGCAGGCGATTGCCGCGCGCGTGCTCGATTTCGGCACCAGCGCGTTCGGCTATGTCGTGAGCCTCGGCGTGATGCTCTATCTGTGCTTCTTCATGCTGTCCGACGGGCGGCGGATCGTCGCGATGGTCGAAACCGCGATGCCGCTGCGCCTCGATCAGGGGCGCGAGGTGTTCGCCCGCTTCCTGTCGGTCGTGCGCGCGACGATCAAGGGCAGCCTGATCGTCGCCATCGTGCAGGGCACGATGGGGGGCGTGGTGTTCTGGTTCGTCGGCGTCGAACCCTCGCTGCTCTGGGGCGTGGCGATGGGCTTCATGTCGCTGCTGCCCGCGGTCGGCACCGGCATCGTCTGGGTGCCGGTTGCGATCTATCTGCTGGCGACCGGGGCGATGTGGCAGGGCGCGTTCGTGGTGTTCTGCGGGCTGGTCGTGATCGGCATGGTCGACAATCTGCTGCGCCCGGTGCTGGTCGGGCGCGAGGCGCGGATGCCCGATTATCTGGTGTTCCTGTCCACGCTGGGCGGGTTGCAGCTGTTCGGGTTCAACGGCTTCATTCTCGGCCCGGCGGCGGCGGCGCTGTTCCTGTCGGTCTGGGAAATCCATGTCCGCGAGCGTGGACGCCCGGATGCCGCCTGAAGCGCGGGAAGGCTGTGCGCCACCGCAGCTGCGGCTCGATGCGTTCCTGCCCTATCAGCTGTCGATTGCGTCCAACGCCGTGTCGGGGGCCATTGCGCGCAGCTATGAAAGCCTGTTCGGGCTGAAAGTGCCCGAATGGCGGCTGATCGCGGTGCTCGCGGAAACCGACGGCCTGACCCAGCAGCAGATCGTCCAGCGCACCGAAATGGACAAGATGACGGTCAGCCGCGCCGCCCAGGCGCTGGCCGGGCGCGGGCTGGTGGCGCGCGCGCGCGACGGGCGCGACCGGCGCAGCCAGATGCTGACGCTCAGCGCCGCGGGGCGGACCCTTTACGGCGAAATCGCGCCACGTGCGCTCGCGCTCGAGGCGCAGCTGATGGCGGGCTTTGCGGCCCCTGAAATCGCCGCGCTGCGCGCCGCGCTCGCCCGGCTCAAACAGGCGGCCGAGGCATTGCGCTGACTGGTAACAGATGTTACGATTTTGCTTTCCCCGCTTCTGGAGAAGGCGAGTCATGTCGGCAGAAAATCCGCTGGGCCTGAACGGCTTTGAGTTTGTCGAGTTCACCGGGCCCGATCCCGATGCGATGGCGGCGCTGCTCGAACGCTTCGGCTTCGTCGCCGCGCACCGCCATCCGACGCGCGACATCACCCGTTTCAAGCAGGGGCGCATCAACCTGCTGATCAACCGCGAGCCGACCGGCCAGGCGGCCGATTTCCGCGCCGCCCATGGCCCGTCGGCCAATGGCATGGCGTTCCGCGTTGCCAATGCCGCACAGGCCTATGCCGACGCGATCGCGCGCGGTGCCCGCCCGGCCGATGCCGCGACCAGCGCGCTCGGCGACGGCGCGTTCGTGCTCGAAGGCATTGGCGGCTCGCTGCTCTATCTGGTCGATTCGGCCCCCTATGACAGCTGGGACGCGGTGCCCGGTGCCGCCGAGGCAGAGGCGCAGAACGCGGTCGGGCTCGACCTGCTCGACCATCTGACCCACAATGTCCGCCGCGGCGAAATGCGGACCTGGTCGAGCTTTTATGCTCAGGTGTTCGGCTTCGAAGAGCAGAAATATTTCGACATCAAGGGCCAGGCGACCGGGCTGTTCAGTCAGGCGATGATCGCGCCCGACCAGCAGATCCGCATCCCGCTCAACGAAAGCCAGGACGAGCACAGCCAGATCGAGGAGTTCATCCGCCAGTATAATGGCGAAGGCATCCAGCACCTCGCGCTGACCACCGCCAATATCTACGACACCGTCGAAAAGCTGCGCGCGCGCGGCGTGCGGCTGCAGGACACGATCGAGACCTATTACGAGCTGGTCGACAAGCGCGTCCCCGACCATGGCGAGGACCTTGAGCGGCTGCGCCGCAACCGCATCCTGATCGATGGCGGCGGCGACGAGGGCATTCTGCTCCAGATCTTCACCGAAAACATGTTCGGCCCGATCTTTTTCGAGATCATCCAGCGCAAGGGCAATGAAGGCTTTGGCAACGGCAATTTCCAGGCGCTGTTCGAATCGATCGAGCTGGATCAGATCCGGCGCGGCGTGATCAAGGTCGAGGCGGCGCACTGAGCCGCCCGGCCCCATCCCCTCCATTCGGGCAAGGACAGGCGATCATGGGCCAGCATCCCGCATCCGGCATGATTCCGGGTTTCGGCAATCATGTCTCGACCGAGGCGGTCGCCGGCGCGCTGCCGGTCGGCCGCAATTCGCCGCAGCGGCCGGCCTTCGGCCTTTATGCCGAACAGCTGTCGGGCACCGCCTTCACCGCGCCGCGCAGCGAGAACCGGCGCAGCTGGCTCTACCGGCTGCGGCCGAGTGCGATGCACCCGGCCTTCACCCCCTATCGCGGGGCGACGCTGCTGCGCACCGGGCCGTTCGACGAGGTGCCGCCCAACCCCAACCGGCTGCGCTGGGATCCGCTGCCGCTGCCCGAAACGCCGACCGATTTCGTCGACGGGCTGGTCAGCTATGCCGGCAATGGCGATCCGGGCGCGGGCACGGGCATCGGCATCCATCTCTATGCCGCCACTGCGCCGATGACGGGCCGGGTCTTTTATTCGGCCGATGGCGAGCTGCTGATCGTGCCGCAGGCCGGGCGGCTGACCCTCGTCACCGAAATGGGCGTGCTCGATCTGGCGCCGGGGATGATCGGCGTCGTACCGCGCGGCGTGCGCTTCCGCGCCGAACTGCCCGATGGCACGGCGCGCGGCTATGTCTGCGAGAATTACGGCGCGCTGTTCCGCCTGCCCGATCTCGGCCCGATCGGGGCCAATGGCCTCGCCAATCCGCGCGACTTCGAAACGCCCCCGGCCTGGTTCGAGGATATCGACCAGCCGACCGAGGTGATCCAGAAGTTCATGGGCGGGCTGTGGACTGCCCGGCTCGATCACAGCCCGCTCGACGTGGTGGCGTGGCACGGCAATCTTGCGCCCTATCGCTACGATCTGGCGCGGTTCAACACGATCAACACGGTCAGTTTCGACCATCCCGATCCGTCGATCTTCACCGTGCTGACCGCGCCCAGCGACACCGCCGGCACCGCCAATTGCGATTTCGTGATCTTCCCGCCGCGCTGGATGGTGGCCGAAGACACGTTCCGCCCGCCCTGGTTCCACCGCAATGTGATGAGCGAGTTCATGGGGCTGGTGACCGGCAGCTATGACGCCAAGGAAGGCGGCTTCGCCCCCGGCGGGGCCAGCCTGCACAACTGCATGTCGGCGCACGGCCCCGACGCCGCGTCATGGGACAAGGCGACCCATGCCGAACTCGCCCCGGTCAGGATCGACAACACGCTGGCGTTCATGTTCGAAAGCCGGGGCGTCATCCGCCCGACGCGCTGGGCGATGGACACGGCGCTGCGCCAGCCCGACTATGACGGGTGCTGGACGGGCTTTCCCAAGGCGCGACTCGGCTGACCGGCATTCCGGACACATTCAGGGCTAGGAACCAGAAACAATGAAGCTTGCATCGCTGAAAGGGGGCCGGGACGGTCGCCTCGTCGTCGTGTCGGACGATCTTGCCTGGTATGCGCCGGCCGACCAGATCGCGCCGACCATGCAGGCCGCGCTCGACGGCTGGGACGAGGTCGCGCCGCGCCTGAGGCTGCTGGCACAGGATCTCGCCCATGAAGCGATTCCGCGCGAGCGGTTTCACGAGCGCGACGCCGCGGCCCCCCTGCCGCGCGCCTATCAATGGGCCGACGGCTCGGCCTATGTGAACCATGTCGAGTTGGTGCGGAAAGCGCGCGGTGCCGAAATGCCGGCGACCTTCTGGACCGATCCGCTGATGTATCAGGGCGGATCGGACGGCTTTCTGGCCCCGCGCGATCCGATCCCGCTCGCCGACGAAAGCTGGGGCTGCGACATGGAAGGCGAGATCTGCGTGGTGACCGGCGATGTGCCGATGGGCGCGGACCGGGCGACCGCGCTCGCCGCGATCCGGCTGGTCGGGCTGGTCAATGACGTGTCGCTGCGCAACCTCATTCCCGGCGAACTCGCCAAGGGCTTCGGCTTTTTCCAGTCCAAGCCGGCCTCGGCGCTGTCGCCGGTGCTGGTGACGCCCGATGCGCTGGGCGATGCCTGGGCTGACGGGCGGCTGCACCGGCCGCTGCTCGTCGACCTGAATGGCGAACCCTTTGGCCGCGCCGATGCCGGCGTCGACATGACGTTCGATTTCGGCACGCTGATCGCCCATGCCGCGCGCACCCGCGCGCTGTCGGCGGGCACGATCATCGGCTCGGGCACCGTGTCCAACCGCGATGCGGCGGGCGGGCCGGGCCGGCCGGTCGCCGAAGGCGGGCTGGGCTATAGCTGCATCGCCGAGATCCGCATGATCGAAACGATCGCCGCCGGCGCGCCGCGCACCCCGTTCCTCAAAGCCGGCGATGTCGTGCGCATCGACTGCCATGATGCGCGCCATCACAGCATCTTCGGCGCGATCGAACAGACCGTGGTGGCGGTGTGACGGAGGCGCTCGCGGGCCGGCCCGAGCGGCTGACCGCGACGCCCCCCGGCATCGCGGTCGCCGCGCTCGACGATCTTGCCGATCCGGGCGCGCGCGCGGTGGTGATCGAAATCGGCGACCGGCGCTTTCACGGCTTTCTGGTCCGGCGGGGCATGGCGGTCACGGGCTTTGTCGACCGCTGCCCGCATATGGGCCTGCCGCTCGCCCAGCGGCTCGACGCGTATCTGACCCCGGACAGCGATCTGGTCGCGTGCAGCTGGCACGGCGCGCTGTTCCGCCCCGATGACGGGACATGCGTGGCCGGGCCATGCCCGGGCCAGAGCCTGACGCCCTGGCCGGTTACCGTTGCCGGCGGAGTCGTGCGCACCGCGTAAGGGGTGACGGGGGTGTTGCGCGGGGGTGTTTGTTGCGCGGAGGGGCTTTTTGTTGCGCGCCTCTCGGCGCGGGGGCGGCACCGGCCCACACCCCCACCCGGCCTCCCAACGGCAGGTTACGCTATGGGAGGCCGGGTGGGGGTGTGGGCCGGTGCCGCGACAAACAAAGGCGCCGCGCAACAAACTCCCCGCTTCACCCCCAGCGGGCGAGCGCATCCTCCAGTTCGATCCGTTCGGCAGGGCGCGCGGCCGATGGCGCGTCGCGGAAGCGCGGCGCGGGGGCCGGCTGGGTGACGCCGCCCAGTTCGACATAGCTTTGCCGCGCGCGGTTGTGGGGATGATCGGGCGCTTCGGCAAAGCTCAGCACCGGGGTGACACAGGCATCGGTGGCGGCGAAATGCGCGGCCCAATGGTCGCGGTCCCGCGCCTTGAAACAGGCAGCGAAGGTCTGCGTCATCGCCGGCCAGCTTTTCAGGTCGAACTGCGGCCATGCGGCGGGATCAAGCTCCAGCCCGGCGAGCAAGGCGGCGTAGAATTGCGGCTCCAGACAGCCGACCGCGACATAGCGGCCATCGGCACATTCATAGCAGCGGTAAAACGGCGTCGCCCCGTCGAGCAGATTGGCCTGACGACGATCCTGCCAGCGGCCGCTGGCCAGAAAGGCGTGGAACATCGCCAGCAGGTTGATCGTCCCGTCGGTCATCGCCGCATCGACGACATCGCCCGCGCCGGTGGGGGGGGGGGGGGGGGGGGGGGGG